>CALPQA020000297.1 GCA_943325595.2 Auritidibacter sp. Marseille-P8566 | reverse complement strand
TGTTTGGAAATGCTACTTCTGAAGATTTGAAACAATTGGACGAAGCAACTTTCTTAGAAGTTTTTGACGGTGTTCCTCAAGCAAATATTTCCAGACAAGAAATTGAAACGGGAATAAATATAATTGATGTTCTAAACGAAAAAACCGGATTTTTTAAATCAAATGGTGAAGCAAGACGGGCTTTATCAGCCAATTCAATTTCAGTAAATAAAGAAAAAGTTACAGAAGAATTTGTGCTTACTAATGCAAATTTAATTAATAATCAATTTGTGCTTTTGCAAAGTGGAAAGAAAAATTATTTTGTAATTCGAGTGGTTTAATAAGAAACCCTATTCCGTTTTTTAAAGTTTGCTTTGAAATAATTACATTTACAAAAAAAAGGTTATGGTTTTAAGTAGATTTTGGCTCGCAATATTTATTTCGTCTATTGTTTTCATTGTAATTAGTTTGTTTTCTGGCAACAGTTATACGCTTGATTTTATTTTAAATGGAAAAAAAGACGATCCAATATTAATTTCAGAAAAATACCTAAATCAACTTCCCGTTTTCATTAAAGACAGCATCGAAAAAGCGCCTGAAATGAAGATGGTTATCAATAATAACGAGGCCAATCCCGACACTACTTATGTTTACAATAGTAAAATTGTGAAAATATTTAGTGGCGTTCAAAAATCTGACGGTTTATTGCCAACCTGCAAAAACAGTTTACTCGATTTAATACTTCCGTTAATAGCTTATTTGGCTTTCTTTTGTGGACTTATGGAACTGTTAATCATTTCGGGTGCTGCAGAAATTTTAGCCAAAAAACTAAGTCCCGTTTTCACGAAAATTTTCCCTTCAGTTCCTAAAAACCACGAATCAATTTCTTATATGACTTTGAATTTTGCAGCCAATTTCTTGGGATTAGATTCAGCCGCAACGCCTTTTGGATTGAAAGCAATGGAAAGTTTACAAGAAATAAATCCCGATAAGGACAAGGCGAGTGATTCCCAAATAATGTTTATGTGTTTGCACGCTGCAGGACTCACCTTAATTCCAACTTCAATTATCGGTTATCGAGCTGCTGAAAATGCGAGTAATCCTGCCGATGTGATGTTGCCTTGCATTATTACCTCTTTCATAGGAACTATTGCGGCGTTTTTAATCGTTGGAATTCGACAAAAAATTAATTTTAAAAGTGCTGCATTAATTGTCGTTTTAGTAACTTTAATTGCTGCAATTGCAGGATTATTGTTCTATGTGAACCACCTTGATTTAATCGGGAAAAACTTTTTCACTTCCAATCTTTCGGGGTTAATGTTGGTTGCAATTATTGCTTTCACCTTGATTTTTTCATTGGTTAAAGAAAATAAATTTACCGCCAAAAACACCACTGTTTTTGATACTTTTGTGGTTGGTGCTAACAATGGTTTGAAAACCGGAGTAATCATTTTTCCTTATGTTTTGGGAATGTTAGTTGCCATTTCCTTTTTTAGAAATAGCGGACTTTTTGAAATTATTAGCAATGGAATTTCCTTTGTATTTTCAAATGCGGGCGTGAGTAAAGAAATTACTGATTCTTTGCCAGTTGCAATGCTTAGACCTTTTAGTTCGGGAGGTTCTCGAGGATTTATGATTGATTCAATGCGTAATTTTGGTCCCGATTCTTTCACCGGAAGACTAAGTTGCATTTTTCAATGCAGTGCCGAGACTACGTTTTATGTAATTGCAGTTTACTTTGGATCTATAAAAATCAAAAATACACGTTACACACTTGGCACAATGCTTTTGGTTGATTTAATTTGTGTAATAACTGCCATTTTAGTCGCAACTTGGTTTTTTTAATTGATTGTAATTTAGTCGTAAATATTTAGTTTACACTAAAAAAATCTTTTAAAACTAAATCAAAACCCACGTCAATTTATGATAATAAAATAGACTTTTGGATTTGCGTTTCCCAAGGTTTTATTGAAATTCCAAACGCATTTTTAATTTTAGTTTTATCTAAAACACTGTATTTTGGTCTTTCTGCTGGAGTTGGAAATTGCGTCGTAGGAATGGGTATTAAATCAATTTTGACATCATTAATTTCAAATATTTTCTTTGCAAAATCAAACCAACTGCATTGTCCTTCATTGCTAAAATTGTAAATTCCGTAACTCGATGCTGAAACAAGTTTAGCATGACAAGATGTTGCTATTTTAATAATCGCTTGGGCTAAATCAACGGCATTTGTTGGTGTTCCTATTTGGTCATTTACAATACTCAGCGAAGTTCTTTCAGAAGCCAATCGCAACATTGTTTTCATAAAATTATTTCCAAATTGTGAATAAACCCAAGATGTTCTGATGATAAAATAAGCATCAAATACTTCTTGAATCGCTATTTCACCCTCTAATTTTGTTTGGCCATAAACTCCTTTTGGATTGGGCAAATCAGTTTCATTGTAAGGCTCGTTTTTCAATCCATCAAAAACAAAATCTGTAGAAATATGAATTAGTTTTGTATTGAAATTTTTGCAAGCTTCTGCTAAATTTTTTGCTCCAATACAATTTATCAAATGTGCTTTTTCTGGCTCTGATTCTGCTTTATCAACTGAAGTATAAGCAGCAGCATTAATACAAAAATCAGGTTTTTCTGTATTAAAAATAGAGTCGCAATTTTGTTTATCCGTAATATCTAAATCCGAAGAAGAACAGAAAACGAAATGGATATTTGGATAATTTGCAGCTATAAACTGAATGGCTTGCCCCAATTGTCCGTTGGCACCCGTTACTAAAACTACCATGCTTTTTTGCCATTTTCAATTGTTGGCAAAATCAAATCTTTCTCTGAAATTATTAGATTCTCAGTTGAAAATTGCCAATCGATATTTACCGATTTATCATTATAAATAATTCCGCCTTCGCTTTCTTTATTGTAAAAATTATCACATTTATAAAAAAAAGTTGCGGTATCACTCAATACTAAAAATCCGTGTGCAAAACCTTTTGGAATAAAAAATTGAGTTTGATTTTCTCCTGTAAGCAAAACAGAAACATATTCTCCAAACGTTTTAGAATTTGGTCTAATATCAACCACAACGTCTAAAACTTCGCCTTGTAAAACCCGAACTAATTTGGCTTGAGCATGTTCGCCCGTTTGGTAATGTAATCCACGCAAAACTCCTTTTGAAGAAAAAGATTGATTGTCCTGAACAAAATGAACCGGTTTTCCAATTCCTTTTTGAAAAGTGTTTTCATTGAAACTCTCCATAAAATAACCTCTTTCGTCCTTGATTATTTTTGGTTCAATAATAAAACAACCTTCTAATTTTGTATGTGTAAAATTCATTTTTTATATAATATCTAACAAGTGCGTTCCATAACCGCTTTTTAATAAGGGTTGCGCCAATGCTTTTAATTGTTCTGCGTCAATAAAGCCCATTTTATAGGCGGCTTCTTCGATTGAACCTATTTTTAATCCTTGTCGTTCTTCTATAACTTGCACAAATTGAGACGCTTGCATTAATGAATTAAATGTTCCTGTGTCAAACCAGGCGGTTCCTCTGTCAAGAATACTTACTTTTAATTTGCCTCTTTTAAGATATTCTTTATTTACATCTGTAATTTCTATTTCACCGCGATGACTTGGTTTAATATTCGCGGCAATTTCAACTACGTCATTATCATAAAAATAAATCCCTGGAACAGCAAAATTTGACTTCGGTACAATTGGTTTTTCTTCTAT
>CALPQA020000296.1 GCA_943325595.2 Auritidibacter sp. Marseille-P8566 | reverse complement strand
CACGTTCATGCGGATTTTGTGGTGTAAAAACAGGTCGTCCAGAAACTGTAGATTGGGATGAACCAGAAAAAGTGGCGCGTTCTATCAAAATAATGAACATCAAACACGCCGTTATTACAAGCGTAGATAGAGACGATTTGAAAGATGGCGGTTCGATTATTTGGATTGAAACAATAAAAGCAATTCGCAGAATGAATCCAACAACCACTTTAGAAACCTTAATTCCAGATTTTCAAGGCATTGAAAGAAATATTGACCGAATTGTGGAAGCCAATCCTGAAGTAGTTTCCCATAATATAGAAACCGTTCGCAGATTGACAAGGGAAGTTCGAATTCAAGCGAAATACGACAAAAGTTTAGAAGTTTTAAGATACCTGAAAGAAAAAGGAATCAACAGAACAAAATCAGGAATTATGCTTGGTTTGGGCGAAACAGAAGAAGAAGTTTTTCAAACAATGAAAGATTTGCGTCAAGCGAATGTTGATGTCGTAACCATTGGACAATACTTGCAACCAAGCAAAAAACATTTGCCTGTAAAGGAATTTATTACGCCTGACCAATTTGCAAAATACGAACAATTTGGACTAGAATTAGGTTTCCGACATGTGGAAAGCGGACCATTGGTACGTTCGTCTTACAAAGCCCAAAAACATATCCTATAATTATTTTGAATTCTTAGCTTTAAATGAGTCAAAAAACAAGAATTGCCATTAATGGCTTTGGGAGAATTGGTCGGAATTTATTTCGATTGCTTCTAAATCACCCTTTTATTGAAGTTGTAGCGATAAACGATATTGCCAACAATAAAACGATGGCACATCTTGTAAAATACGATAGTATTCATGGGGTTCTTCCCTACGAATGTAGTTTTACTGAAAATGCAATACTTATCGATGGAAAACCCTTTTTGTTTTTTCACGAAAAATCAATTTCAAATTTAGATTGGAAATCCCTGAATATCGATTTTGTTATTGAATCTACTGGGAAATGCCACACTTTTGAAGAGATAAATGCGCACGTATTGGCTGGAGCCAAAAAAGTAATTTTATCAGCACCATCAGAAGTTGAATCAATAAAAACCGTTGTTTTGGGTGTCAATGAAAGTATTCTTGATGGAACCGAAACCATCATTTCAAATGCAAGTTGTACTACCAATAATGCGGCGCCAATGATTAAAATTATTGATGCCCTTTGCGGAATAGAACAGGCTTACATAACTACAATTCACTCCTATACTACCGATCAAAGTTTGCACGATCAACCACACAAAGATTTGCGCAGAGCAAGAGGTGCCTCTCAATCAATTGTTCCTACAACAACAGGAGCTGCAAAAGCATTAACGAAGATATTTCCAGAATTTGAAGGAAAAATCGGAGGTTGTGGGATTCGGGTTCCCGTTCCAGATGGTTCCTTGACCGACATCACATTCAATGTAAAAAGACAAGTTAGTATTGACGAAATTAATGCAGCTTTCAAAACTGCGGCAATGACTGATTTTAAAGGGATTTTGGCCTATACAGAAGACCCTATTGTTTCTGTTGATGTGATTGGGAATCCAAATTCTTGTGTTTTTGACGCTCAATTGACCTCCGTTATTGACAAAATGGTTAAAGTTGTAGGATGGTATGATAACGAAATTGGATATTCATCTAGAATAATAGACTTAATTTTGTTATTAAATAAAAAATAATTCCGTATCTTTATTCTTGTTTATAAATCTGTAAATGAGAACATTAACATTATTTTATAGTTTTTTTAACTTTCATTTCTGTTCAGGAAGCATTTTTGCTTATCCCAGAAACTCAACTTTCAATTTAGTATTACAAAATAATGAAATTTCAATTAGTAGATTTTACGGTTTTATAATAATTGCATTAATTTCAATAGTTGTACTATTTTGTATTATTTTGTTTCGGAAACACAAAAACCTAAAAGAGAACAATTACTTCCTTCAAGACAAAGTTTTGGCATTAGAGTTAGAAAAAGAAAAATGGGAAGTAGCTTTTAAATCCCGAAATGAATTTTTATCAACGGTAAGTCATGAACTTCGAACTCCGTTAAATGCAATAATTGGAATTACCCATTTGCTAATTGAAGATAATCCTAAAAAATCACAACAAAATTATCTGACTTCATTGCAATTTTCGGGCGAATATCTATTGGATTTTATCAACCAAATTTTAGAAGCCAACAAATTAGAATCGGGACGTGTAGAAGTCGAGAATACCAACTTTAATATTTTTGAAGTTCTTTCAAAAGTTGAAAAGGCATTGTTTGAACAAGCAAAAACTAAAAATGACAAACTGCTATTTGAAATTGATTCCGATATTCCTAAAAACTTAATTGGAGACCAAGTTAAGCTTTTGCAAATATTAATGAATTTGATTACCAATGCTATCAAATTTACCGATAATGGCGAGGTAAAAGTCAGTGTGAAATTACTTTCTCTCAACGAACACATTGTTTTTATTTATTTTGAAGTATCAGATACTGGTATCGGAATAGCTGAAGACAAACAAGAATCTGTTTTTGAAAGTTTCTCACAAGGATCTGTAGAAATCAATAGAAAATATGGCGGAACAGGTTTAGGGTTAAATATCGTAAAGAAACTGGTTGAAATTCTCGGCGGAAAAATCAAATTAGAAAGCAAAATTGGACAAGGAACAACTTTTTCCTTTGTGCTAAATTTTAACTTAGGTTCCGACATTCCTATTGCAAAAGAAAAAAAATACGATCCTTCAAAATTAGCCAACAAAAAAATATTGTTGGTTGAAGACAATAAAATAAATCAGATGGTTATCAGTAAAATGCTTGAAAAGAAAAAAATGAATTGCACAATTGCTGAAACTGGTGAAGAAGGTGTAGAAATGGCAAAAAAGCAAAATTACGATTTGATATTAATGGACATTCATCTGCCAGGAATTAGCGGTACAAAAGCTACAGAAAACATTAGAACTTTTGATAAAAACATTCCAATTGTAGCCCTAACAGCGATTTCATTGGATGAAAATAGAGAAATGCTACTTTCATATGGTATGAATGATGTCATTACAAAGCCTTTTAATCCTGACGATTTTTATCGGATTATTTCAGAGAAATCGAAAATGAATTAATAATTCAAAATCAATTCTCTTATTAAATTTCGAACAGAAGGTTCCGCTTTTTCAGCTGCTATTAATACTTCGGCATGGTTTACAGATTCAATATTGTCTTCGTCACCCATATCTGTAATTACTGAAATTCCAAAGCATTCCATGTCCATGTGGCGTGCCACAATTACTTCTGGAACGGTTGACATTCCAACACAATCGGCACCTAGAATATTCACCATTCTATATTCAGACAAAGTTTCAAAAGTAGGGCCTTGCAAACCTAAATAAACACCTTCTTGTACTTCAATATTCAAATTTCTAGCTAATTCCTTCGCCTTAACAATCATGTTTTTAGAATACGGTTCACTCATATTTACAAAACGAGGACCAAAACGTTCGTCGTTTTTGCCACGCAAAGGATGTTTAGGCATCATGTTAACATGGTCTTTAATAATTACAATGGAACCCACTTTGTAATTGGGATTTACACCTCCCGAAGCATTGGAAACAATAACTTTATCAATTCCTAAAAACTTCATTACACGCACAGGAAAAGTAACTTCCTTCATAGAATAGCCTTCATAAAAATGAAAACGCCCTTGCATTGCTACCACTTTTT
>CALPQA020000295.1 GCA_943325595.2 Auritidibacter sp. Marseille-P8566 | reverse complement strand
GGTTTATAATGTTGCGCTTAATTATTTGCAAAACATTGAAGATGCCGAAGAAATTACCCAAGACGTTTTTATTCAATTGCATACTTCCTTGCATAAATTTCAAGAAAAATCATCCCTAAAAACTTGGATTTATCGCATTACAATCAACAAATGTTTGGATTTCATCAAACATAAAAACAGTCAAAAACGCTTTTTTATTTTTGGGAAAAAAAGTCAAAATGAATTTGAAGTTCTAAACATTTCCAATTTTGAACATCCCGGAATTCTATTAGAAAACAAAGAAAAAGCGAAACTATTATTTGGGATAATTAACGAACTAAAAGAAAATCAAAAAACGGCTTTTATACTTTCAAAAGTTGATGGGTTAAGCAATCCCGAAATTGCCGCAATAATGAATTTGAGTATTTCATCTGTTGAATCCTTAGTTTTTAGAGCTAAAACCATCTTAAAAGATAAAATCGCAAATAAATTTGAAGAATACCGCAAGAAAAAATAAACAATAGCGTCTAAAAGAGCATGGAAGCAAATAACTGGATTAATGAAGTAGTAGAAAGCACGAATGGAATCACAAAAGTGACTCCAAACCAAGCGCTATTTTCAAAAATTCAAAATAAAATTAATGTTGAAAATACCGTCTCAAACCAATGGATCTGGATTGCTGCTGCTTCTTTTGCAGTATTGGTGTCATTAAATATTAAATTTATAATTTCAAATTCAAATAAAACGGAAGTACCAACTGAAACTATCATTTCCTCAGTTTCAAATAGTAACCAATTGTATTAATCGATTATGAACAAAATAAAATTATTAACTTTTTCTGTAATTGGGCTTTTGATACTCAATGTGGGAATTATTTTTTTTCTGTTTTTTTCTAAGCCCGCTTTTGAAAATAGAGAAAGAATTGGAATCGCTAAAAATCCTAAAGAGGTTATTGGAAAAAGATTGCATTTTGATGCCAATCAACTTAAGCAATACCAAGAGTTAATTACTATTCATAGAAAAAAAATAGATTCTTTGGATGCTAATATAAAAGGAATAAAATTAGAATTGTATTCTAAATTACAAGCCAATTCAGTAAATACGAAAGCTAATGATAGTTTGATTAATATGATGTTAATCAATCAAAAATTAGTTGAAGAAACGCATTTAAAGCATTTTCAAGACATCAAAAAACTGTGTCGCAAAGAGCAACTAAATGATTTTAATGAACTTACAAAAGATTTAGGAAAACTGTTTTCAAACAATAAAAAAGAAACACGACGTGATAATAATAACCCACCTCGTGATGAAAATTTCCCTAGGCCTCCAAGAGGAGAACATCCTCCAAGACCAGATGCAGAAGGGAATTTCCCACCACCACCTCCAAAAAATTTAAATCAACACGACCCTAGAAGAGACGAAAATCGCCCTCCTCCACCACCTTGGGATGAAAATCATCCAAGACGTCCTGGAGACGAAAACAGACCTCCTCCACCTCCAAGACCTGATGATGAACAGTAAAATTTGTATAACTGCACTTTGTATTCTTTTATTTTCAACGGGTTATACCCAAGAAAAAAAAGACAGTCTATTGGTGCGCTTACATTTGAATTTTAGGAATGAATCATTAGAACTTAATAAAAAATATATTTCTGATGCAAAAGACACCCTTCAAATTGAGGTGTTTCGGTTTTATATTTCCAATATCAAATTGCACTATTCGGATGCAAGTACCTATTCGGAAGAAAATAGTTATCATTTAATAGATATTGAAAATCCAAATTCACTACAAATTCCAATTCTAAAAAAATCGGAAAAAGTCATTACAAAAGTCGAGTTCTCAATTGGAGTAGATAGTTTAGCTAGTGTTTCTGGAGCAATGTCTGGTGATTTAGACCCCACAAAAGGAATGTATTGGGCTTGGCAAAGTGGTTTTATCAATATGAAAATTGAAGGCACTAGTTCGAGTTGTACAACGCGTAAAAATAAATTTCAATTTCACATTGGCGGCTATTTAAAACCCAATTATGCCATTAGAACCATCGAATTAAAACCTATAAATTCCAATTTAGAAATTAATGTGGATGTCGCAGAAATGTTTAAATACATTAATCTACAAGAAATTAATAGCATTATGATTCCTGGAACAAAAGCAATGGAAGTTGCAGATAAAGCAGCAAAAATGTTTATTGTTACAAATAATAGGTCTGGAAATGATTAACAATTTACTGATGAAAATAAAATTGAAATCCACTTTATTTATAGGGTTAATTCTACTATTTTCATTAGCGTTTACATTTTTAAAGCCTACTCCACTCTATTTAGAAATTCCAAAAGGTTGGCCAAAACCACATTACGATTTTTCTAAAAATCCATTAACTGAAGAAGGATTTCAATTGGGACGAAACTTATTTTACGATCCCATTTTGTCTCGTGACAACACGATTTCATGCGCTAGTTGCCATCTTCAAGCAACAGGTTTTACGCATGTAGATCACGAATTAAGCCATGGAATTGATGGTAAAATTGGAACTCGGAATTCGATGACACTAATGAATTTGGCTTGGTCGAAAAGTTTTATGTGGGACGGAGGAGTTAATCATTTGGATGTGCAACCTTTAAATCCAATAACAAGCCCAATTGAAATGGACGAAACTTTAGCTAATGTAGTTGCTAAACTTCAGAAAAGCGATAAATATCCGGATTTGTTTTTAGCTGCTTTTGGAGATTCTAAAATAACTGGTCAACGAGTTTTAAAAGCCTTATCTCAATTTGAGTTGCAACTAATTTCCTCCAATTCTAAGTACGATAAAGTAATGCGAAAAGAAGCTGTTTTTACAAATCAAGAGCAAAATGGTTATGCATTGTTTAAAACCAATTGCGCTTCTTGTCACAATGAACCTTTATTTACTAGTGAAAAATTCGAAAGAAATGGATTGTCTTTAGATACAACCTTGAACGACATTGGAAGACAACGAATCACTGAAAATCCTAGAGATTATTTACAATTTAAAGTGCCTACATTAAGAAATATTCAATTTACATTTCCTTATATGCACGATGGTCGTTTCAAAAAACTGATGGAGGTTGTAAAACATTATAATTCACTCGGGAATGATAAAAATTTGCCAAAGCAATTACAAAAAACAATGCATTTATCCGATAATGAAAGGGTAGATTTGGTGGCTTTTTTACACACATTAACAGATACAGAATTTCTTTTTGACAGGCGTTTTACGTATCCAAATAAATAAATAGTATTTTTATGCAAGAAAATTATATTAAAATCGTCTAAAGAATTAAACCAGAAAATAAGTTATGAGAAAAATTATTTTAATTACATTAATCGTTTTAAATTCCGTTGCGAGTACTGCGCAATACAATTCAATGTCAATGCCACAGGCACTTTATGGTACTACTTTTAATTTAAGTATTCATGAATCAACAAAACAATTGGTTACTGGAAATCAAACAATAACTGGTTCAATAAATAACGAAACCTTTTGGGGTCCTACATTATTTATTAATAAAGGAGATTTAGTACACATGAATGTAACCAATAATTTAAATGAATCTACAACGCTACATTGGCATGGAATGCATTTACCTGCTGTAATGGATGGGGGTCCGCACCAAGTTATTCCTGCCGGAACACTTTGGGCACCATATTGGACCGTAATGAATCAAGCTGCTACTTTATGGTATCATCCTCATTTGCATACTACTACGCAAGCGCAATTG
>CALPQA020000294.1 GCA_943325595.2 Auritidibacter sp. Marseille-P8566 | reverse complement strand
TTTTCATCGGATGTTACTCTTAGATGACGATTGTGATGCTTGTGGCTGCTCTGCAAACGGAGGAAGTATGGGTTTTAGCTCTATGCTAAACAATAATTTTATTGGAATTCGATATGTAAATCAAAGTTATTCCACCAAAGAAGGTGTTTTTAATAACTCTCCTTGGATTGCTGAAAATTTCAATACAACTCAAGTTTGGGCCAGAATTCCGGTTTTCAATAAAATCCAAATTACAGCTTTAGTACCTTTCCATTTTAATAATCGAGAATTAGTTTCAGGTAAACAAAGTATTCAAGGACTTGGCGATATCACAGTTATGGGAATGTATTCTGTTTTAGAAATCCAATCTGACAGTACTACTGTTGGTCACAAATTACAATTGGGTTGCGGTATAAAAGCTCCCACAGGAAAATATACTTCTGCCAACAACGGAACTCTAAATCCGAGTTTTCAATTAGGAACAGGAAGTTGGGATTACCTCTTGGTTTCGGAATATGTTATTAAAAAAGTAAAATTTGGACTTAATACTGCTTTGAGTTATACTTTTAAAACAGAAAATGAAAAACACTACCAATTTGGAAATCAGTTTAATTACGGAAGTACGTTGTTTTATTTGTTTGATTTAAATTCAGTTAAATTTGTGCCCCAACTTGGAATTGCTGGCGAAGTTTACAATTCAAATCAGCAATTCAAACAAAAAGTTGCTGATACAAAAGGTGATGTTGTTTTTGGGAAATTTGGATTTGAATTGGGGAAGGATAAATTTTCATTGGGAGCTAATTTGATGTTGCCAATCCATCAAAACTTAACGGGTGGTAATGTTGATGCCAATTATAGGTTCAGTGTGAATTTGAATTATCAGTTATAAAAAAAGGGAACTCATTGAGTTCCCTTTTTAATTATTTTCCGTCGAATCGGGATTTTAAATCTACCGCCATTCTTTCATAGGTTTCGGCAAACTGCTTATCATCATAACTCAAACGTAGCGATTTGAAATCAGTCAAATATTTATTGGCTTTTTCAAATTCATTAGTCATAATGGTTGCGAAAATTAAATTTTTCAAAATTGCTGTTCCCACTTTTTCATCAATTCGAGCCTTATTGTCATCATAATTGACTTCAGTAATTGTTTTTTCCCAAATAGCTATAGCATTAGCAATATCTTTCACAGCATCCTCTTGATGTTCAGTATAATTTTTATAGCCAGAAACTGCAAAATCTTTTGCTTTTTCTACATCGTCATATTCTCCCTTTTTATTTTTTACGGAATATAAATTACCATAACGAGTTAATGTAGTATAGCCATATTGACCGTTCAAGTAACTGTTTATACTCGACATTATGGTTTCAACTTCCTGTCTTTCAATATAAAGGCGAGTTGGCTTAGAACTTGTAGCTTTTGTTTGAAATTCGCTTGTGCCTTGAAATACCCCCGACTCAATAATTTTATTATTTAGCGTTATTTGTAACGTTGTTGGATGTCTGTATTTTGTAACAAATTGAGTTTGTTTGGTATAGAATTTCTCTTTGGTTTGAGGATTGTAGTTCTCAACATTAACAAGCGTTGCAACTGGTTCAACATATTCAAAACCTTTAAAATCAATTTTAATTAGAAGTCCATCTAGTCCATCACCAAAACCATTTAGTTTGACATAAGATTTCGCTAAGGTTTCTGGATTGAAAATGATGACGTCACCAATATTTATAGATTCAACTATTGGTGGCTGTGGCGCTACATAAACAGGCCTTTGAGGAATTTGTAGAACCGGTTTTTTGTCTATTAAAGCAAGTCGTTCCAACGTGCTCATTTTGTTGAATTGCTCTGATTCTAATTTGTAACGTTCCTTCGCTTCTTCAACTTTTCGGTTGTGTTCTGTAATTGCATTGTCATAAAAGTTTTTTTCAGCTTCTTTTAGAACATTTGGAAAATTTTTCAAGTCTTTTTGGTATTTTTCCTCTGCAATTTTTCTGAAAGAACTATCGTCTTTCAAATAGGGAGTTGTAACCGCTACAGAATAGTTTTTTACGTTTCCGGGCAATGTTTTTTTAGGGAAAAGAGTCTGGTTAAACGCAATTCTGATAGTTTCGATAGTTTGTCCATTTACAAATCCAAAACCCATTATAAACGCAATAATTAGGATGTTTTTTTTCATTTTAAGCTAAATTAAAAAGTTAAGTAACCAAATTTCTCATTACTTCCTGACTTGGCTCTAACGATGTATTTCCCATCTTTAATTTTCACAAGAACCGTTGTGTCTAAATCGAAATTTTCATCAAAACCATAGTTGTATCTGTATTTCAATTCCAATCCTGTTTCAGGAATTAATGTGCTTGACACTAAATTTCCGCTTGCATCATAAGTATCAAAACCAGTAAAACGGTCGTCCATTACATAACGGTCAATTTTTGTTTTTTGAGTATCATTATACAAAATAATAAGTTGATTATTATTTAATATTGGCAAATAAGAAAGGAACGTACCATTGTCATTTGTAGTGTTTGGTTCGTCATATTTTATCTCTTTTTTCCATTCTAATTTTCCAGTTTCGTTGTCTAATTTTCCAAAAACAAATGCAGTATTAGAATAGAAATTGTCTTTTTCAAAATTGTAACTTCCTGGCGCTCCTGGAACTGGTGGTTTGTTTTTTTGTTGTAAAAATAATTTATCAGCAAACAACCATGTTTTTAATCCTTCGAAAGTAAAATCTTTTAGGTTTAAACCTGGAATCTCCCCAGTTTCATTAGCTTCAATGTATCTTTTTTCACCTTTTCCATTGAATCTCGCTGCATAAATTCCTGCTGCGGGAAGACTACCACCGTACATTTGAACTCCTTTTGAACCAATTCTGGTATATAATCCGTGGATGTAAAAATCATCGCCGTCAAAATGCCCTTGGTATTGATAAATTTGATAATCGTTTTCAAATTTCAAGCTTGTTTCTTGCATTGTTGCCGCATTTCCATCCCAAAAATATACCGTTTTGAAAGGTTTCATTTTTGCTAAATCAATGTCTTTTACAACAAATATAGTTCCCTGATTGGAAACAAATAACTTTGGATCTGATTGTGTTTTATTCAAGTATTGAGATTCAAATGAAATTTCTTTAAGCACCTTAAAGTCTTTGTCAATAAGTGTTACATTGATTTTTTCATTGATTTTTTTGTCATGTCCGTATTGTTTTATTACTGCATAAAACAATTTATTTGGCGATTGCGAAATGAAATACGTTGAATTTCTCGTTGGCATTGAAGTGATCAAAGCTGGTTTCGTTCTTTCGTTGGTTTCCAAATTCACACGTTGCCAATACAATTCACGTTCCTTAGTTTTGGAATTATATTCGTCTAGAAAAATGATGTTATTGGTGCCTTTTTCTTGAAACATTTCCAAATGTGTCATCATAGAAAGTCCCATTGCCGGTTGTTCTACACTAAAATCAGTCGTTTTGTCTTTGTTCAAATTACTTAAAGAATACGAATTTGAATTTACATTTCTGTTGAATTTCTTATCGTTATAGATAGAATTCGTTTGATACAATTTTGCATCAATAGTATAATTAATTTTCGCATCTGTCTCTTTCAAAGATGGCGAAGCGGAACCCCAAGTTAATGTTTGGGCACTAATTTTTGAAATTGAAAAGCAAACTATTGCAAATACAATAATTTTTGTTGTTTTGAGGGTCATTTTTATTTGTTTATTTATGCTAATTCTACTATTTTACTATCGCCA
>CALPQA020000293.1 GCA_943325595.2 Auritidibacter sp. Marseille-P8566 | reverse complement strand
TTTGGACTTTCGGTCGATGACACCGTTCGATTCCTGGCACAATACCGAGTCGAATTAAAGAAAAACAACTGGAAAATTCGCAAATCCGTTTATGCCACATTCACTGATGCGGGTTTGAGCATGTTCTATACTTCCATCGTCTTGTTCTTTGGATTTTCGGTGTTCATGTTGTCCAGTTTTGGAGGAACAATAGCACTTGGCGGTCTGATTTCATTGACTTTGTTGTTCGGAATGCTATCGAATTTAATGCTATTGCCGGCTTTGGTTTTAACCCTGAACAAAACATTGGCTAACGAGCAGGAATTCATCGAACCTAAACTGGACATCATCGAACGTAGCGACGAGGAAATTGACAATTTAGAAAATAAATAATCCTTTTTTTAGGAGCTGAATCCCGCTATCCGCTATATCCACGCCCAAAAGCGAGGGATGTCGCTTCTATCGGGGCTAAGAAAATTACAATAAATCAATTATATTTGCAATACAAACGTATTTAATAATACAATAGCGTAAATTGTATTTCCAAAATCAAACATTCAAAATGAAACATACAAGAGTTAAAGGCTTGCTAAACAGTACAAAAACACTTCACGAAGTGAATGCAAAAGGTTGGGTAAGAACTTTTAGAAACAATCAATTTATTGCGTTGAACGACGGTTCGACCATCAATAATATACAATGTGTTGTTGATTTTGAAAACACGCCCGAAGAAACTTTGAAAAGAATCACAACTGGAGCCGCAATTTCGGTAACAGGCGATTTGGTTGAAAGCAAGGGAGCCGGGCAGAAATACGAAATCAAAGTTACAAAACTCGAAATTCTTGGCGACTCGGATGCGGAGAAATTCCCAATGCAACCCAAAAAACATTCCTTGGAATTCTTGCGAGAAAATGCGCATTTAAGAGTTCGCACCAATGCTTTTGGAGCGATTATGAGAATTCGTTCCGTTTTGTCATTCGCCGTTCACAGCTATTTTCAAGAAAAAGGGTTTGTGTATGTCAACACGCCCATCATCACAGGAGCCGATGCCGAAGGTGCGGGCGAAATGTTTCAAGTAACCTCCTTGCCATTAGATAATTTACCTAAAAACGAAGAAGGCAACATTGACTACAAAAAAGATTTCTTCGGAAAACACACCAATTTAACTGTTTCCGGACAATTAGAAGGCGAAACTTTTGCGATGGCTTTGGGTCAAATTTATACTTTTGGACCAACATTCAGAGCCGAAAACTCCAATACATCGCGCCATTTGGCCGAATTTTGGATGATTGAACCCGAAGTGGCTTTCAATGATTTGAATGACAATATGGACTTGGCCGAAGATTTTATCCAGTACGTCATTAGATATGCAATAGACAAATGTCCCGAAGATTTGAAATTCTTGGAAGGCCGTTTGCTGGAAGAAGAAAAATCAAAACCACAAGCCGAAAGAAGCGAAATGACTTTGTTGGAAAAATTAAATTTTGTCTTGGAAAACAATTTCAAACGGGTATCATATACTGAAGCCATTGACATTTTGAGAGATTGCACACCAAACAAAAAGAAGAAATTTCAATACATCATCAACGAATGGGGTGCTGATTTACAATCGGAACACGAGCGTTATTTAGTAGAAAAACATTTTAAATCCCCGGTAATCTTGTTTGATTATCCAGCCAATATTAAGGCGTTTTACATGCGTTTGAACGAAGACGGAAAAACGGTTCGTGCGATGGATATTCTTTTTCCAGGAATTGGAGAAATCGTAGGAGGTTCTCAAAGAGAAGAACGTTTTGATGTTTTAGTTGAAAAAATGAAAGCTTTAGGAATTGACGAAGAAGAATTGTGGTGGTATTTAGACACCCGAAGATTTGGAAGTGCAGTTCACTCTGGTTTTGGACTTGGTTTCGAAAGATTAGTTCTTTTTGTAACTGGAATGACTAATATTCGTGACGTAATTCCTTTTCCTAGAACACCGATGAATGCCGAATTCTAAAAAACAGAAAATTTGCCACAAAGGCACTAAGTCGCAAAGTTTTTTATAGTGTGAAGTATAATTTACACGAAAAACACTAAGATTTTAAGGAATGATTAAATTCATTATATTAGTTAAAATAATAAATAACTTGGCGCCTTTGCGTCTTAGCGGCAGATAGAAATGATAGACGAAAGGACGGAAGAAATAGCTAAAATAATTGTGAATTCTGCTTTTAAAGTCCATAAAAATCTTGGTCCAGGTTTATTGGAGCGGGTTTATGAAGTTTGTTTAGCATACGAAATAAACAAAGCAGGATTAGTAGTTCAAAGTCAAATTGATGTACCAATTGTTTACGACGGAGTAATTCTTAAAGAAAAATTAAGACTTGATTTAATAGTTGAAAATTCCGTGATTATAGAAGTAAAATCAGTTGAAATAGTTAATCCTGTTTGGCAAGCTCAAATAATAAGTCAATTAAAATTAACTAATAATAGTTTAGGCTTTTTAATTAATTTTAATGTTCCGTTAATTAAAAGTGGGATAAAAAGATTCATAAATACAACGTCAAATTATTATCAATAAACTTAGTTTCTTTTTCTTTTTAATAAAATGAAAACTTTGTGTCTTTGCGCCTTCGTGGCAAAAATAAATTAGTATCGTATATGCTTAAGCAATTTCTAAATCTAAAGTTGTCTCAGAAATTATCTCCACAACAAATCCAGTTGATGAAGTTAATTCAATTGCCTACGCAAGCATTTGAGCAACGTTTATTGGAAGAGATGAATGAGAATCCTGCTTTGGAAACAGGTTTGGAAGAAGAGGAAAACTACGAGAAAGACGAATTCGATAATGATGATTCCAATGACGAATTCGACGATTATGACGATAATGATAGTGAAGATACGAGCGATGTTAACATTGACGAATATTTAAGCAGCGACGAAACGCCCGATTATAAAACTCAAGCCAATAATTACAGTGAGGACGATGAGGAACGCGAATCGCCACTGGTGGCACCGATTAGTTTTCACCAAGATTTAATCAATCAATTGAATACTTTTATATTGAATGACGATGAGCGGGAAATTGCAGAATTTCTGGTCGGAAGCATTGATGATATGGGTTATATTAGACGAAGTATTCAAGATATGGTGGATGATATGGCGTTTACCCAAGGCATTTATACCGATGAAAAAACGGTTGAAAAAATGCTTCATATTATACACGAATTAGAACCTTCAGGAGTTGGCGCACGCGATTTGCAGGAATGTTTATTGTTGCAATTAAAGCATAAAACACCGACGGAATATGTGGCTTTGGCAATTGATATTATCGAAAACCAGTTTGATGCTTTTACCAAAAAACACTACGACAAGCTGTTACAAAAATATGCTGTTTCGAATGAGCAACTCAAGACTACCATTCACGAAATAGAAAAACTAAATCCAAAACCAGGCGGTTCCTTTACTGGAAGCAATAAAATAACGGAGCATGTTGTTCCTGATTTTGCCATTCGTATCGTTGAGGACGAATTAGTTTTGACATTAAACGGAAGAAATGCTCCTTCATTACACGTTTCCAAAGACAAATCGAATTCCCAAAAAGAAGCCGTACAATTTATTAAGCAAAAATTGGATTCTGCAAAGTGGTTTATTGATGCCATTAAGCAACGCCAAGAAACGCTATATGTAACGATGAATGCGATCATGCATTTTCAAGAAGAATTTTTCCTTGATGGGGAAGAAACCAAGATGAAACCGATGATTTTGAAAGAT
>CALPQA020000292.1 GCA_943325595.2 Auritidibacter sp. Marseille-P8566 | reverse complement strand
TTTGAATTAACAAATGCTCAAAAAAGAGTCATCAAAGAAATCCGAAATGACATGGGTTATCCTGCTCAAATGAACCGATTATTGCAAGGCGATGTTGGTTCTGGAAAAACAATTGTGGCGTTTATGAGTATGCTTTTGGCTTTGGATAATGGCTTCCAAGCTTGCTTAATGGCGCCCACAGAAATACTCGCAAATCAACATTTTATAGGTTTGTCGGAATTGGCTAAAACTTTAAATATCAATATAAAGAAGCTTACCGGTTCGTCTAAAACTTCAGAAAGAAAAATCATTCACGAAGAGTTAGAAAACGGAACTTTGCAAATCCTGATTGGAACCCATGCCTTATTAGAAGACAAGGTAAAATTCCATAATTTAGGATTGGCAATTATTGACGAGCAACACCGTTTTGGCGTCGAGCAACGCTCTAAATTGTGGAAGAAAAACGACATTCCGCCACACGTTTTAGTGATGACTGCAACCCCAATTCCAAGGACATTGGCGATGAGTTTGTATGGCGATTTAGATATTTCACTGATAGATGAATTGCCGCCGGGAAGAAAACCAATTCAAACCGTTCATCGTTACGATTCTAATCGGTTGAATGTAATGGCGTTCGTTAGCAGTCAAATTGCTTTAGGGCGACAAATTTATGTGGTTTATCCTTTGATTCAGGAATCCGAAAAAATGGATTTCAAAGATTTAATGGACGGCTACGACAACATTTCTCGTGATTTTCCCCTGCCAAAATACGCCATCTCAATCCTTCACGGAAAGATGAAAGCTGCCGAAAAAGATTTCGAAATGCAACGATTTGCAGAAGGGAAAACCAATATTATGGTGGCAACAACAGTTATTGAAGTAGGCGTAAATATACCCAATGCCAGCGTTATGATTGTGGAAAGCGCCGAACGTTTTGGGCTCTCACAACTACATCAATTGCGAGGTCGAGTAGGTCGTGGCGCAGATCAAAGCTATTGTATTTTGATGAGTTCCCACAAATTATCTAATAATAGCAAGACTCGAATGGACACAATGGTTCGAACTAACGATGGATTTGAAATTGCAGAAGTGGACTTGAAACTTCGCGGACCAGGCGATTTAATGGGTACCCAACAAAGTGGCGTTTTGAACCTTCAAATTGCCGATTTAGTTCGTGACAGAGACATTCTCTCTTTGGCTCGAAATTATGCTGTGAAAATACTTAAAGACGATGCACCACTTGAAAAACCAAGTCATTTAGTAATGCGAACGGTATTTATAGAAATGACAAAACGCAAAAACATTTGGAATTACATTAGTTAAATAAATGAAATTTAGTTTTTTATTTAAACATAAAGTCAATTACCATTAAAATATTATAAATCATTCATACAATATGGTTAAATATCGTCCAAGAAACGCCATTTGCTCACGGAAGATTGCATTAAATAATCCCAACAAATGCGGTAAACCTTAACCAGCTTTGGTTAAAATAAATTGATAAAATGATGCTTATCAATATGAAACTTCCTGAGTTTCCAGTAACAATTCTATTTTTCATAATGTGACATTGAACAATCTCAAACCCTTATAATATATTAATTGTTAATTTAAATTTTCTATTTCAAAGAAGTCAAATGAATGTGCTACATCAATTCTTTTTTCTCTTAATGTTTTACAAATTTAATAGCGTAAAATACATTTTCCTTTGCTACTGTTTGATAAAAAAACGGATATTTTAGTTTTCATTTCATATGCAAAACAATTGCTTAACATTGTTTCTTATTATAAATCATTGATTTCTTTTACTGCTATGAAATTAATAGTCTTTATCTAATCTAGTTTAAGAATTATCAATACATTTTTTACAAATTCTATGATTGCTGCAGTAATTGTGCAGTTTCGTTTTTTTAAGAAATTTGCATTTGGTCTTGGGTTTTAGGCAAATCAATATTCGGATAATTATTCAACTTTTAGCAATCTTTTTATAAAATATAATTGCTAATAATTCGAAAATTAAAAAATTTAAACTACAAAATTAGCATTTGATTCGTATCCTGAAGAATTGAAAGAATTCAGCAGAAAATAACTTATAAATTAAAAGTTTATGAATTGAAAAAAATTAAAGAATAATAGGGTCAAATTTGTGGCTTATCATAATATTTAAAACTCCTCAAATTTGAAGAGTTTTCTTATTATAAAAATTAACACAAAAATACTATGCACGCATACTATTTTTTATTATATTTGAAATGAATTTAAATCTTATGAAAGATAAAACTATAGATTACATACTCAGAGCAACTTGGCAAGCGGTTGCAAGAATGTATAATGAAGAAGCACAAAATTACGGTGCAACAATGGCAACAGGCTTTGCGCTATTAAGCATGGATAAAGATAACGGAACTCCTTCAACTTCATTAGGTCCAAAAATGGGAATGGAAGCCACGAGTTTAACCCGAACTCTGAAATCGATGGAAGAAAAAGGATTAATTATTCGTAAAAAAAATCCTGTAGACGGTCGCGGCGTATTAATTTATTTAACCGATTTTGGGAGAGAAAAAAGAGAATTGTCGAAAAACACCGTCCTGAAATTTAATGAAACCGTTAAGCAGCATATTTCAGAAGAAAAGTTCCAACATTTTATTGAGGTTGCTGAAACTATAAATGAGATAATTCAAGAAAAAAATATTTTTAATAGTAAAGAGAATTTGATTCTCCAAAAAAATAATAAATAATGAAACGCACCATAAAAAAAGTTGCAGTAATTGGTTCTGGAATTATGGGATCAGGAATAGCCTGCCATTTTGCTAATATTGGAGTCGAAGTTTTACTATTGGATATTGTTCCAAGAGAACTTACCGATGTTGAAGAAAAAAATGGATTGACATTAGAAAGTAAACTCGTTCGAAACCGTTTGGTAAACGAGCATTTATCCAATTCCTTAAAATCAAAACCCTCTCCTATATATAATCAAAAATTTGCAAGCAGAATTACCACTGGAAATACAACCGATGATATGGCTAAAATAGCTCATGTCGATTGGATTATTGAAGTGGTTGTTGAGCGTTTGGACATCAAAAAATTAGTATTTGAACAAATAGAAAAATACCGAAAACCAGGAACCTTGGTAACTTCAAATACCTCTGGAATTCCGATTCATTTTATGAGTGAAGGAAGAAGTGACGATTTTCAAAAGCACTTTTGTGGAACCCACTTTTTTAATCCTGCGCGCTATTTAAAATTATTCGAAATTATTCCAGGACCCCAAACTTCAACTGAAGTATTGGATTTCTTGACCATTTATGGCGAAAAATTCTTGGGAAAAACTTCGGTCGTTGCCAAAGACACACCTGCTTTTATTGGAAACAGAATTGGAATCTTCGGAATTCAAAGTTTGTTCCATTTAGTTAAAAAATTGGGATTGACAATTGAAGAAGTCGATAAATTAACAGGACCTGTTATTGGAAGACCAAAATCAGCAACTTTCAGAACGGTTGATGTAGTTGGTTTGGATACTTTGGTTCATGTTGCCAACGGAATTTATGAAAATTGTCCGAACGACGAACAACACGAATTATTCAAATTACCTGATTTCATCACAAAAATGATGGAAAACAATTGGCTTGGAAGCAAAACAGGACAAGGTTTTTATAAAAAAGAAGGAAGAGACATTCTTTCTTTGGACTTGGATACTTTGGAATATCGTGCTGCCAAAAAAGCATCGTTTGCAACATTAGAATTAACAAAAACGATTGA
>CALPQA020000291.1 GCA_943325595.2 Auritidibacter sp. Marseille-P8566 | reverse complement strand
GCAACCATCAAACCATCACAATGCGTGATAATTGAATCGATGTTTTCTACTCCTTCTGGTTTTTCGATTTTGGCAATAATTGGAATTTTATGATCCGAATGTTTCGAAATTAGTTCTTGCAATTCAATTAAATCTTCAGCAGTTCTAACAAAAGAAAGGGCTATCCAATCTACTTTTTGCTCGATTGCAAAAATCGCATCCCGAATGTCTTTTTCAGTCAATGCAGGTAATGAAACTTTCGTATTTGGAAGATTTACTCCTTTTTTTGATTTCAAAGGACCACCTTGAATTACTTTGGCAACAACTTCAGTGCTTTTATTAGTAGAAACTACTTCAAACATCAATTTTCCGTCGTCAAGAAGAATGTTTTCTCCTGGATTTACGTCATTTGGAAATTCTTTGTAGTTCATGTAAACTCTTTCCTTAGTTCCAGGAACATCTTCTGCAGTTTGAAAAGTAATAATATCACCAGGATTCACGATTACTTCTTCATTCATTACTCCTACACGAAGTTTAGGACCTTGTAAATCGCCTAGAATTGCTGCAGTGTAACCAAATTCTTCATTGATGCTTCTGATTAAATCTATTTTTGCTTTTACATCAGAATAATCGGCGTGAGAGAAATTAACTCTAAATACATTTACTCCCGCTTCAATCATATCTTTCAAGACTTCTTTTGTGCTACATGCAGGGCCTAATGTTGCTACAATTTTAGTTTTTTTGTTTGTTGACATTTTTTATTAAAAAATTAAATTATTTTTTGACTTTATTTGATTAGTATCCACAGGGTAAACTGTTGATATTCTATCTATTGTATTAATTATTTTTATAACTTCTTCCATTTCCGTGTCGTTATTTTCGACTTTCAGAAAGTAATCTACTTTTTTGAATTCAGGCAAAAGGTAGGCTTTCGTGGCAATTTCGTAGGATGAATTGGCGAATAAATTTTGATTATTATCTGATTTCAATTGGGTGACTTCATTTTTATTTTGAATTAAATTCCAACAACAATCTTTATCAGAATTGTCATATATAAATCTCGAAAAATGAGTAACTCCTTCTTTAATATTTATCTGGATTTCGCTTTTACTCTTGCTTAGTAAAATGGGCAATTTTTGATTCAAAAAATAAGCCAATCTATAATCTTCTAGGGAAGTATGAATTGCAATGAGTTCATAATCAACCTCGTCAAATTCATCGATATATAACTTATGTACCGCCATTTCCGTTTAAATAAGTTGTAAATATACTCTTTCTAAGTAATTAAATAACGACAAAAAAGCAGAGTTCCATTATTTTTACTAACGAAAACGATGTAGAATTGGGATTTGTTAATTTATTTTTTGTCTATTTTATCTTGGAATACAAAATAAGCGCGTTGGCACGCTTTTTCTTCTGCCTTCTTTTTAGAGGCTGCTCTTGCTTTTGAAATGACTTTGCCATCAACACTAAATTTTACTCCGAACAAGCGTTCGCCTGAGCTGTCATTGTCCTCAAAAACATCAAAATGAAATGCTTTCTTTTCTTTCTGACACCATTCTATCAACAAGCTTTTGTAACTGATAACTTTGCCTTCTAATTTTGCAATATCCACATAAGGCGCAACAACTCTTTTTTGGATGAATTTTTCGCAATACGTGTACCCTCTGTCCAAATAAATGGCACCAACAAGTGCTTCAAAAAGATTGCCGTGAATATTTTCGCCAAAATGTTGCACGGGAACTTTGCTATCAATAAATTGAATTAATTTCAAATCGCGACCCAATTCATTTAAATGTTCCCGACTTACAATTTTGGAACGCATTTTGGTTAAATAGCCTTCATCGCCAGCGGGAGCTTTATCGAATAAATAAGCCGCAATGATAGAACTTAACATCGCATCTCCTAAGAATTCTAATCTTTCAAAGTTAATCGGATTTCCTTTGGTGTCTAATTTACTAGTAGAACGATGAATAAATGCTTTTTTGTAAAAACTAATTTCCGAGGGTTTGAAACCTAGTATTTTTTGCATATCAGTAAAAAAAATCCCGTCTTCTTCAGAGCGGGATTTTTGAAATATTTTTCTAATGATACCCATAAATAAGTATTAAAGTTCTAATTTTTTAACCAATACACATGCGTTATGGCCACCAAAACCAAATGTATTGCTCATTAAAACTTTAACGTCTCTCTTTTGAGCAGTATTGAAAGTAAAATTCAATTTATTGTCAATATTTTCATCATCTGTGAAATGATTAATCGTTGGAGGAATTATTCCGTGTTTGATAGCAAGAATAGAAGAAATGGTTTCTATTGCTCCTGCTGCACCTAATAAATGTCCAGTCATTGATTTCGTCGAATTCAGGTTCATAGTATAGGCATGGTCTCCAAAAACATGAAGAATGGCTTTACTTTCGGCAATATCACCAAGTGGCGTTGAAGTACCGTGCATGTTTACACCATCAACATCAGTAGGTTTTAACCCAGCATCTCTCAAACAGTTAATCATAACATTTTTTGCTCCTAATCCTTCGGGGTGCGGTGCAGTAATATGATAGGCATCAGCTGACATTCCACCTCCACCAATTTCACAATAGATAGTAGCGCCACGTGCAATTGCATGTTCGTATTCTTCAAGAACCAAAGCTCCAGCTCCTTCTCCTAGAATAAAACCATCACGGTCTTTGTCCATTGGTCGGGAAGCAGTTTTAGGATCGTCATTTCTTGTTGATAAAGCGTGCATCGCATTAAAACCCCCCATTCCAGCAATTGTAACTGCAGCTTCTGAACCACCTGTTACCATCGCATCGGCGTGACCCAAACGAATATAATTGAAAGCATCAATAATAGCATTTGTAGAAGAAGCACACGCAGAAACGGTTGCAAAATTAGGGCCTCTAAAACCATATTTAATAGAAATATGACCACAAGCAATATCAGAAATCATCTTTGGAATAAAGAACGGATTGAATCTTGGCGTTCCGTCACCTTTAGCAAATTCGAGCATTTCGATTTGAAAAGTTTCTAGTCCTCCAATTCCTGAACCCCAAATTACACCAATTCTATCTTTGTCTAATGTTTCGAAATCAAAATTCGCATCACGAACAGCTTCGTCTGATGAAACCATTGCATATTGTGCATAACGGTCCATTTTTCTAGCCTCTTTTCGGTCTATAAAATCTTCAACATTAAAACCTTTCAATTCACATGCAAATTGGGTTTTGAATTTTGAAGCATCAAAATAAGTAATCGGAGCTGCCCCGCTAACACCGTTAATAAGTCCTGTCCAATATTCTTGAACGGTATTTCCGATGGGAGTAAGAGCACCCAAACCTGTTACTACAACTCTTCTTAATTCCATAGTATACTTTTATAGTAGTGAATGTAAAAAACAATACCTATGTTTTCTTCTATGTGTAAATCATAAAAAAACATAGGTATTACAATATATTTTAATTGATTGAACGAGCAATCATAAATTTTTTGATTTTAAAAAAAATAATAGCACCCATTATCCGAATAGGAAATGGGTGCAAAATGTATTATTTTTTAGCTTCTTCGATGTAAGAAATAGCTTGACCTACAGTAGCAATGTTTTCTGCTTGATCGTCTGGTATTTGAATATCAAATTCTTTTTCAAATTCCATAATAAGCTCAACTGTGTCTAAAGAATCAGCTCCTAAATCATTTGTGAAGCTTGCTTCTGTTACAACTTCGTTTTCGTCAACGCCTAATTTGTCTACGATAATCGCTTTTACTCTTGATGCAATGTCTGACATAATCTTTAATTTT
>CALPQA020000290.1 GCA_943325595.2 Auritidibacter sp. Marseille-P8566 | reverse complement strand
CTGGATGATTCAAAGATAATACTCTTGCAATACTCTCCCCTAATCCTCCCAAGATGTTGTGCTCTTCGGCTGTAACAATACATTTCGTTTTTGCCAATGATTTCAAAATCGCAGCTTCATCTAAAGGTTTTATAGTATGAATATTGATTACTTCGGCAGAAATACCTTTTTCTTCTAAGGCTTCTGCAGCCAATAAAGCTTCCCAAACCAAATGTCCCGTTGCAACAATGGTAACATCTATTCCTTCATTTAAAATAATGGCTTTCCCAATTTCGAATGGCTCGTCGGCAGGCATGAAATTAGGCACAACTGGACGACCAAAACGCAAATAAACAGGTCCGTGATGATTGGCAATTGCCAATGTCGCTGCTTTGGTTTGATTGTAGTCACACGTATTGATAACAGTCATTCCTGGCAACATTTTCATCAATCCTATATCTTCTAATATTTGATGTGTTGCACCATCTTCACCAAGGGTTAATCCTGCGTGTGAAGCACAAATTTTAACATTTTTATCAGAATAGGCTACCGATTGACGAATTTGGTCGTAAACTCTTCCAGTAGAAAAGTTTGCAAAAGTTCCTGTAAAAGGTATTTTACCACCAATAGTTAAACCCGCTGCAATTCCAATCATGTTGGCTTCTGCAATTCCAATTTGGAAAAAACGCTCTGGGTGGTTTTTCTTAAAATCATCAAATTTTAATGACCCAATCAAATCGGCACAAAGCGCCACCACTTTTTCATTGGTTTGTCCTAATTCTGTCATTCCTGCTCCAAAACCTGAACGGGTATCTTTGCTTCCTGTATTTGTATATTTTTTCATTATTTTTTCTTTTTATCTAATTTACTCTTGTCAATTATCATCGAAAAGTTGGCTGTTCCCATTTTATTAAAAGTAAAAATCCGAACTTTCTTTGACTTTGAAATATGATACATTTTTTTAACTCCATATTTTAAACTGTCCATAAAATTATAAGACATCGGAATGTGAAGGTCTGGATGATTACCAATTTGCATTACATTTTTTATATTTGGATCGTATTCGATATAATATTTACTGAATTCCGAATTCCATGCAACCGAATCTAAGCTATTAATTACGTATGTGTTTTCCGCTACTTTGTCTTTTACAGTATAGTTTGGCACGTTACTTTTCAGTTTTAATTGATACGAACTTAGAACCTGCAACTTATTTTGTTTTACCTTATTGATAAAATCGTTTGGTTTCAATTTATAGGAAACGCTATTTTTTTTATCAACCAAACTCGCATAACTTACTTTACCTTTTACTGATGACAAAACTAAATAATAGTCATTAGATAATGAACTATAAAGTACCGTACTAACCCTTTTTGAACCTTGTGTCTCGTTATCTTGGTAACTGTATTCAGTATAAGAATCGAAATCTATTTTTTCTTGTGAAAGAACTAATAAAGAACAAAATTGTAGGGCTAAAAAAATTACTAACTTAAAGACTTTTGTATTCATACTCTTATTATATGGATTAGAAAATAAATTAGCGCTTTTGCACTATAAACTAATAGTCGCTTTCGCCTTCGGTATAGTTTTGCGATAATGCCGTTTCTAATTGTGCATCATTGGGAGCTTTACCATGCCAAGCATGACTGTACATCATAAAATCGACACCATTACCCATTTCGGTATGTAGCAAAACACAAACTGGTTTTCCTTTTCCAGTTCTTGATTTGGCCTCTTTCATTCCGCCAATTATGGCTTCGATGTTATTTCCTTCTTTGATTTCAAGTACATCCCAATCAAAAGCTTCAAATTTAGCACGGATACTTCCCATTGCTAAAACTTCATCAGTAGAACCATCTATTTGTTTTCCGTTAAGATCGATTGTTGCAATTAGATTGTCTACCTTTTTTGCTGAGGCATACATAATTGCTTCCCAGTTTTGACCTTCTTGCAATTCACCATCACCGTGAAGCGTATAAATTATATGGTTGTCGCCATTCAATTTTTTGGCTTGAGCAGCACCAATTCCTACAGACAAACCTTGTCCTAAAGAACCCGATGCCATTCGCACTCCCGGTAATTTATCGTGTGTTGTTGGGTGCCCTTGTAATCGAGAATTGATGAGGCGAAAAGTTGCCAATTCGGCTACAGGAAAATAGCCACTTCTTGCTAAAACACTGTAAAAAACAGGCGAAATATGTCCGTTGGAAAGAAAAAATAAATCTTCGCCAATCCCGTCCATATCAAAACCCTCTTTGCGTTCCATGATGTTTTGATATAAGGCTACCATAAATTCTGTGCAACCAAGCGAACCCCCTGGATGCCCTGAATTTACTGCGTGAACCATGCGAAGAATATCTCTTCGTACTTGGATAGTTAAATCATTAAGTTGTTGTGTGTTGGGCTTCATTGTGTGAGTTATAGTTAAACTGTTGCAAAGATAATCAGATAATTGGATTGAAGGATTTTTCAAATAAAAAATCCTACCGAAGTAGGATATTTATTTTAAATAAAAAGAATACTTATTTTACATACATTTTTTTATCGACTACTCTGTCCATATAATCTTGAATGAAAGCTTTACAATGGAGTTCAATTGCGTTCATTTCTGGGTTTCTATGTGCAATTAAATTGGTTTTTAAACCTTTATCGTCTTTATCATAAAACCCTGTGGCTTGATTTCCATCAAAGGTACAAATGTAATTTCCCTTTGAAAACTGATAGATATTACCTGTAGAATTGATTACAAAAGGCGTACTTGTTTTGGTGTCAAATAGACTTCGCCCCCAACTTCTAAAAGGCTTTTTATAGCCTATCATGTCCAGAATAGTTGGATAAATATCTATTTGCTGAGCCAAATCGGTATTTACACCTACTAACTTACTATTTGGTTTGTAGATAATAATGGGAACTGCAAAACGATTTATTGGTTTTTGAAATTCGTCATAGTAGATTTGGTTGCAATGATCGGCTACAAAAACAAAAATAGTATTTGAAAACCAAGGTTCTTTTTTGGCTTCATTAAAAAAGCGCTTCAAGGAATAATCGGTATATTCGGCACATTTATGAATGGGAACTTTACCTTCGTGAAAGGTGTTTTTATATTTTTCTGGTATTATATAAGGTTCGTGAGACGAAACCGTGAATACTGATGCAAAGAAAGGCGTTTTCTTTTTGTCCAATGTTTTCTTCATGAATTGTAGAAAGGGTTCGTCCCAAATTCCCCAGAAACCATCAAATTGAGAATCATCATTGAATTCGGTTCTACCATAATAATTATCAATTCCTAGAATATTAGAAAATCCTAAAAATCCCATGGAACCATTGGCAGCTCCGTGAAAAAAGGAGGTATTGTAACCTTCACTTTTTAGGGTTGAAACCAACGATTCAATTTTTTGTTTTGGATAAGGTGATGATGTAAAAGCATCTTTAAAAGCCGGAATTCCTGCCAATACCGATGACATTCCGTGAATAGATTGTCGCCCATTTGCGTAAGCATTTGTAAAAATCATGCTGTGTTGCGACAAAGAATCCAAAAAGGGTGCATGACTTTTATAATCTGGAATTTTAGCGGCTTTGTTTAGTGCACCGATGTATTCGCGACCGTAGCTTTCCAAAATAAAAACAACCACATTAGGTTTTGTTTCGGGATTGTTGTGGTAGGTTTTTATGGGTTGAACCAAGCTATTTATAACTTGAGGGTTCACATCCTTATAATTGGTTTTGATAAAGCTGTTGCTAAATAATGTTCTGATGATGGCAAAGGGCGTGTTCAACACAATATCCGAATGTACAATGTTTTT
>CALPQA020000289.1 GCA_943325595.2 Auritidibacter sp. Marseille-P8566 | reverse complement strand
CGTTTAGAAGCCACTTTTTCTTCTAAAGCCATACGACTTGATTTTTGGTCCAACCAAGACGAATAATTTCCTTTCCACGGAATTCCTTCTCCTCTATCCAATTCTAAAATCCAACCTGCAACATTATCCAAGAAATATCTATCGTGCGTTACTGCAATAACGGTTCCTGCATATTGAGCCAAATGTTGTTCTAACCAAAGTACACTTTCAGCATCCAAGTGATTCGTTGGCTCATCTAATAATAAAATGTCTGGTTGTTGCAACAATAAACGACACAAAGCCACACGACGACGTTCTCCACCAGATAAATTTTTAATAGGTGTATCGCCTTCTGGTGTGCGCAAAGCATCCATTGCGATTTCTAATTTGGTGTCAATTTCCCAAGCACCGAGAGCATCAATTTTGTCCTGCAAAGCAGCTTGACGGTCCATTAACTTGTCCATTTTATCAGGATCTTCGTAGTTTTCCGGAAGACCAAATAAGTCATTGATATTGTTGTATTCTTCTAAAACTGCCATTGTTTCGGCAACACCTTCACGAACAATTTCGATTACAGTTTTCGAATCATCAAGAATCGGCTCTTGCTCTAAATAGCCAACAGTATAACCTGGTTGGAAAACTACATCTCCTTGATAATTTTTATCAATTCCAGCAATTATTCTTAATAGAGAAGATTTTCCAGAACCGTTAAGTCCAAGAATACCAATTTTAGCTCCATAAAAGAAACTTAAATAAATGTTTTTTAGGACTGGTTTATCTGCTCCTTGATAGGTTTTACTCAATTTTTGCATTGAGAAAATCACTTTTTTATCGTCTGCCATTGTATCTATTTTAATGAATTATTTTTTTGTTTTTTTTTAATATTGAAATTGTTATTGCTATTGAAATATAATTCTATTAAAGTCTCCCTTTCAATGCATTAAAAACCCATGCATTGGCTAAAAATCCACCGCCAACAGCTACGAATCCCCAACCTGAAATCTCACTATATTTGAAGGCTCCAAGACCTATTAGGAGTAATCCCATTATTATCATAATTAATGTTGCCCATCCTAAAACGGTATTTTTATTCATTTTCATAACTCAGTTTTGTAAATTTGGTTTTGCAAATATCGATAAAAAAAGACAACTATACCATTTGCATTTAGAATTCAATTTTACTAAAAAAAATAAAATTCTTAACTAAAAATCCCAACCAACATTTCTTTCAACAAATCATGTTGTGGCATCGCATTGGCACCAACACCTTTGCTTTTAATGTCTATATCTCGCAAAGTTGCCACAATTTGACTGACTTTTTTCATCGGATAATTTTTTAAGGCAATGTCATAATCTTTAAGAAAAAAAGGACTTACCCTTAAAACAGAAGCCACGTTATTCGGATTTTTATCTTTCAACCCGTGGTATTGTAAAATTTGTATGAAAAAACTAAAAATCAAACCCGTTGTCATTACCATAGGATGGTCTTTCGGGTTATCAGAAAAATATTGCGCTATCTTATACGACTTTAATTGGTTGCGTTCGCCAATCGCTTTTCGAAGTTCGAAAATATTAAAATCTTTACTAAAGCCAATGTTTTCCTCAATGTCCTTTGCAGAAATAGTACTTCCGGTAGGCAAAATAATTTGTAGCTTTTCGAGTTCGTTGTTTATTTTACTCAAATTAGTACCCAAAAACTCTACTAACATTGCAGAAGCTTTTGGTTCAATTGCATATTTTTTACTCTGTAAAACTCTTGTAATCCATTGTCCCACTTGATTTTCGTAGAGTTTTTTGGATTCAAAAACGACACCTGCTTTGTCAAAAAGTTTGGTTACTTTTTTACGTTTGTCTAAGGTTTTGTATTTATAACAAATTACCAAAACTGTAGAAGGCATTGGACTTGAAGCATAACTTTCAAATTTGTCAATTGTTTTAACCAACTCTTGAGCTTCTTTTACAATGATAACTTGACGTTCAGCCATCATTGGATAACGTTTTGCAGCCGAAATAACATCTTCTACAGATACATCACGACCATAAAGAACGGTTTGATTGAAACTTTTTTCTTCTTCAGAAAGCACATTTTCTTCGATATAATCAGATAATTTATCAATATAATAAGGCTCTTCGCCCATCAAAAAATAAATAGGTTTTATATTCCCAGCTTTAATATCGTTTACAATTTTTAAAACTTCATCCATTTTTTCTATTCTCTTTTATCTATTATCTAAAAGTCATACTTTTGCTGTATGCAACAACTTCAGTTTCCAACGTATTCATTCCGATTCAAAAATAGTGAAAATAAAGTAGCTATTTTCGATGAAATCAGGAAAAAATTTATAATTATCACTCCCGAAGAATGGGTTCGGCAGCATGTTGTTCAGTTTTTATTACAAAACAAAAAATATCCAAAATCGCTTATCAATGTTGAAAAACTATTGAAAATCAATGATTTAAAGAAAAGATACGATGTTGTAGTTTACAATCCTGACGGGAGCATTTTTATTTTAGTAGAATGTAAGGCACCCGAAATTAAAATATCGCAACATACATTCGACCAAATTGCGAGATACAATATGACTTTGAAGGCAGAATATTTGATGGTAACTAACGGACTTAATCATTACTTTTGCAAAATGGATTATGAAAAAGAGCAATACGATTTTCTATCTGAATTGCCTGATTATAAATAAATTCAATACTTTAAATGAAAATAGCAGTTGTCATATTAAATTGGAATGGGGTAAAATTGTTAGAACAGTTTCTACCTTCCGTTGTTCAATATTCTCAAGAAGCTTCTGTTTTTGTTGCTGACAATGCTTCAACTGACGATTCGATTTCATTTGTAAAAGCGAACTTTCCAACAGTTGAAATTATAAAAAACGAATACAATTTTGGTTTTGCCCAAGGCTATAATGAAGCTTTGAAAAGTGTTGATGCCGATATTTATGCTTTGGTAAATTCTGATATTGAAGTGACCGAAAATTGGTTACAACCCATCATCGAAACTTTCAAAAACGAACCAAAAACAGCTATTATCCAACCTAAAATTCTGGATTACAAACGCAAAGATTACTTTGAATATGCTGGTGCTGCTGGAGGTTTCATAGATAAATACGGGTATCCTTTTTGCCGTGGACGCATTTTTGAAACTTTAGAAAAAGACAACGGACAATACAACGATACTTGCGAAATTTTTTGGGCTTCAGGAGCTTGTTTTTTTATTCGAAGTTTGGTTTATAAAGAATTAAATGGATTTGATGCCGATTTTTTTGCCCATCAAGAAGAAATTGATTTGTGTTGGCGGGCATTCAACACCGATCACATTATCAAATACAATGGATATTCTACTGTTTACCATGTTGGCGGCGCTACATTAAACGAAGGAAATCCTAAGAAAACATTCCTGAATTTTAGAAATTCTTTATTGATGCTAACTAAAAATGTACCCTCAAGTTCTTTATTTCGGGTGCTTTTTATTAGAATGATTTTAGATGGAATTGCAGGAATCCGATTTTTATTTCAAGGTAAATTTCCATATTTTGTAGCTATTTTAAAAGCGCACTTTTATTATTACCACCTCTTAATAAGAAATTATAAAAAAAGAGGAATCAAACAATCTAAAAAATACTACAAAGTAAAAAGTATCGTTTATACTTATTATATTAAAAGTGGCACCGTTTTTGAAAAGCTATTTAAGAATAGTTGAACAATTACTTTTTATTCTATAAATATCCCTAATTTTGTAAAAAAAATAACCCTTATGAAAAAAATAATTTTAGCAGTTTCACTAGTCGCTTTAT
>CALPQA020000288.1 GCA_943325595.2 Auritidibacter sp. Marseille-P8566 | reverse complement strand
GCTGAAAAATTAGTATTTAACAGAACGGTTGGACTTAAAGACGCTTGGGAAGAAAAAGGAAAAAAAGAAGAAAATTTATTGATGTCGATGCAAAAAGAAATCAATAAATATGTGAAGGAAAAGGATGAAACAGCGGCAAATTTAATATTACAAACCATCGTTGAAAACATTAAAAGCGTTGATAATTTCAGTTTAATTTGTCAGACAATTGTCAAAAATGTGAAAAACGACAACAATGCTTTATTATTTTCAAATTTGATTTTGCATTATTCTGATAAAGTCCAATTTAAAGATATAGAATCGGAAGTGTTAACCAAATTATATTCGATGTCTTTAAAAAGTCAAATGCCGTCAGTTAGAATTTTTGCAATTCAAAATTTAAATAACGATTTAGAAAATTTAAACGATTTTAAAACCCAACTTTCAGAATTGAAACTTTCAGAAAAAAATGAAAAAGTGTTAGAAGTTTTAAAATAAATTAATATAGATTTTATCAATTGAAAAGCGCTTCTATGAGGCGCTTTTCCTATTATTAGTATTTCTTATTAAAACCTAAAAAACGATAGTTTTAACTAATAAAAATTGGCCTCCATAAATTAAATTTAAAGAATTTTTTTGGTTTTTACAACCTCATTTACCACTTGGGAGAAATATATTAATTACATCGCTTTATTTTGCGTTTCAACATAAAAACAGCATACTTTAACTAGCTCTTAACGTTATTCCCTTAATTTATCACTATCTTTATTAGGAAGTAACTTTTAAATATATTTATCATGTCAAACAACACAGGGAATACGATGTTGGCTCTTTTAGCTGGAGCTGCAATTGGGGCAGGAATTGGAATTTTATTTGCTCCGGACAAAGGTTCTAGAACCAGAGAAAAAATAAAAGGTGGTTATGACGACGCAAAAAGTGATTTGAAGCACAAATTGGAAAATGCAACCAATTCCTTCAAAAGAAAATTTACAAATGCAAAGTATGATTTGGAAGATACTTATGAAGATTTGGTTTCCAATATGAGCCACAAATCTGAAGATGTAATTTCCTTCTTAGAAACAAAGCTTGCCGATTTAAAAAATCAAAATTCAAAAATGTTAAAATAAATTCCAACCTATGGCTTTTGAAGAATTAGAACAAAATACTGAAAATATCCGAAACGAAACACAAGATTATATCGAAAGTAATTTGGCTTATTATAAACTGAAGAGTTTTAAAGTAGCAATGAAATCGATGACTTTGGTCTTTAAATTTACCATAATCGTCTTATTTCTCTTGATGGTTTTGATATTTTGTTCCATCGCAGGAGCTTTTGCAATTGGTGCTTATTTTGGTAGTTATGCAACAGGTTTTTTAATAGTTGGAGGAATTTATCTTCTTTTTACTTTACTTGTATTTTTATTTAAAGACAAAATTATTGAAGGACCACTTTTAGAGAAATTTTCAGAAATCTTTTTTAACGACGAATTATGATAACCAAAAAATATTCCTCTTACGCTGAAATAGATCGTGATTTAGAGATTTTAAAATTACAAAAGGAAATCCACTATCAAAAGATTGCTTTAAGTATCGAAAAAACAAAAGAGAATTTATCTCCAAAAAGCATTCTAAACGAGGTTTTTGCTTCGTTCAAACCAATGCTTTCTGAATGGTATGTTACAACTCTAAAACTAGCAATTCCCTTTGTTATTAAATGGATTAAAAACAGAAAAAGAGGCGATTAAGCCTCTTTTTTATTTAAGATAATTTCAATTTACAAACTTAAAATTGCTTTTTGAATTCTTTTTATCGTTTCTTCTTTTCCTATAAAAGCGACTATATCAAACAAATGTGGACCTTTTAAGGCGCCAACCAAACTCAATCGAAACGGCTGCATAATTTTTCCCATTCCAATTTCGTTTGCAGTCATCCAATCTTTAACAATAGTTTCGATGCTTTCAGTTGTAAAATCTTCGATAGGTTCTAAAACAGCGATTAATTGTTGCATTAACTCGGGCGTTTCTTCTTTCCAATTTTTAGATGCTTTTTCATCGTAAACGGTTGGAGCCACAAAGAAAAAATTCGATAAATCCCAAAATTCGGAAACAAAATTAGCTCTTTCTTTTATCAAGGAAACCACTTTCGTTAAATGTGCCTCAGTTGTAGTAACCCCATTTGAAGCTACGATAGGAGCGAAGGATTTCGCCAAACTTTCATCGCTTTGTAATTGCAAATAATGATGATTGAACCATTTGTTTTTTTCGGGATCAAATTTAGCTCCGGCTTTGTGCACGCGATTCAAATCGAATTTATCAACCAATTCTTCTAATGAAAACAGCTCTTGTTCTGTTCCGTCATTCCAACCCAATAAAGCCAAAAAGTTGATAACTGCTTCAGGGAAAAACCCATTTTCACGGTAACCAGATGAAACTCCTTCTGCTGTTTTCCATTCTAATGGGAATACAGGAAATCCTAATTTATCTCCATCACGCTTCGATAATTTCCCATTTCCAACTGGTTTTAAAATCAATGGTAAATGTGCAAATTCAGGCGCTTCCCAACCAAATGCTCGGTACAATAAAACGTGTAACGGCATTGATGGTAACCATTCTTCACCACGAATTACGTGTGACGTTTCCATCAAATGATCGTCCACAATATTCGCTAAATGATACGTTGGCATTCCGTCGCTCTTAAACAATACTTTATCGTCTAAAACGTTGGTTTCAAATTTTACTTCGCCACGAATACTATCTTGTAAATGCAGTGTTTCGTTAACTGGTGTTTTAAAACGAATTACAAAATCTTCGCCATTTGCAATTCGGTTCAGCGTTTCTTCTTTTGAAAGTACCAAAGAAGTATCTAATTTTTCACGATTGTGATGATTATAAATAAATGTTTTTCCTTGTTCTTCGTGTTGTTTTCTATGTAAATCTAATGCTTCGGGAGTGTCAAATGCATAATACGCCCAATCTGAATTGATTAAATCATCAGCATATCGTTTGTATAAATGTTTTCTTTCGCTTTGACGGTAGGGACCAAATTTTTCGTTTTTCCCAATAGTTTCATCCGGCGAAATTCCAAGCCACTCTAACGCTTCCAAAATATAACTTTCGGCACCAGGAACAAATCGGTTTTGGTCGGTATCTTCAATTCTCAAATAGAAAACGCCTCCATTTTTCTTTGCAAATAAATAGTTGAATAATGCGGTACGAACGCCGCCAATATGTAAAGGTCCAGTTGGACTTGGTGCAAAACGCACGCGAACTTGCTTTGACATTTTTTGTAAATTTTCAGCAAAGATACGATTTCAATTAGTCAAATAGGAATTTTCAAAAAGAGTTAATTCAATTAAGGCTTTCGGTTTAAATGCCTAAAAAGGTAGCTTTTGTAGTAATTTAAATTTTATTTAAAGCAATAAAGGTCACACAAATGTAAAATAGAACGCTGTAAAACAGTATATTACATTTTAAAAAAATTAACTTTTTGTAATACATATAAAATCGTAATTTTATCGGTTATAAAAAATTATTTTCAACCATTGGAAGCATCAAATGCAATTTACCTAAAACTAGAAGCTTTTATTAAAAAGTTTTACACCAACGAACTCTTGCGAGGCTTGATTTTCTTCGTTGGTTTGGGATTGCTATATTTTATATTTACCCTTTTTATTGAGTATTTTCTTTGGTTGAAACCAATGGGAAGAACGGTTTTATTTGGTTTATTTATTTTGGTTGAACTATTTTTATTCTTTCGATTTATCGCCTTTCCAACATTCAAATTATTGAAATTTCAAAAAGGCATCGATTT
>CALPQA020000287.1 GCA_943325595.2 Auritidibacter sp. Marseille-P8566 | reverse complement strand
TAAAACAATTTTCAAAATAAATAGAAAGTCATGGATTTAAAAAAGACGAATGCTCCGGTAAATACAATTACTTATAATAAAAGTATTATCGAGGAACCAACAGGTAATGTGTATGAAGCTATTACTATTATGGCTAAAAGGGCAAATCAAATTAATTCTGAAATCAAAAAGGAATTGACAGAAAAGTTGGAAGAATTTGCAACTTATAATGATAGTTTAGAAGAAGTTTTTGAAAATAAAGAACAAATTGAAGTTTCTAAATTTTACGAAAAATTGCCAAAACCTCATGCTCTTGCAGTTCAAGAGTGGTTAGATGACAAAATCTACTACAGAGATTCAACTAAATAAGCAACAATGTCAGTTTTAAGCGGTAAAAAAATAGTACTAGGGATTTCTGGTGGAATTGCTGCTTACAAAACTGCTTCATTAGTTCGGCTATTCATAAAAGCAGGTGCACATGTCCAAGTGATAATGACACCTGCTTCTAAGGATTTTATAACGCCGCTAACCTTATCCACACTCTCTAAAAATCCGGTTTATTCCAGTTTTTATAAAGAGGAAGATGGTTCTAATTACCAAGAAAATCCAGACCAAAATTTAGAATGGAACAATCACGTTGAAATTGCACTTTGGGCAGATTTAATAGTAATTGCGCCAGCCACAGCAAATACATTGTCCAAAATGGCAAATGGAATTTGTGATAATCTCGTCATAGCAACTTATTTATCTTCGAAATGTCCCGTTTATTTTGCACCTGCAATGGACTTGGATATGTACAAACATCCTTCTACAATTGAAAGTTTCAGTAAATTAAAAGCCTACGGTAACATAATAATTCCCGCTGAAAATGGTGAATTAGCGAGCGGACTTTCTGGTGAGGGTAGAATGGCAGAACCCGAAAATATAGTTTCTTTTTTAGAAAATGATTTAGGCAGCAAACTTCCTTTAAAAGGAAAAACAATACTTATTACTGCGGGACCAACCTATGAAGCTATAGATCCCGTTCGGTTTATAGGAAATCACTCTTCGGGGAAAATGGGATTTGATTTGGCTAAAAGTGCTGCTAATCATGGTGCATCAGTAATTCTGATTTCAGGACCTTCTCATTTAACAATTGAAGATAATTTAGTTCAAGTTATTCGCGTGGTTTCTGCTCAAGAAATGTATGAGGCAACCCATAAATATTTTGACACTGCCGATGTAGTAATTGCAGCAGCAGCAGTTGCCGATTATAAACCTAAAAAAATGGCACTTCAGAAAATAAAAAAGGCGGAAGATTCGTTTACTATAGAATTAGAAAAAACGAAAGATATATGAGCCTCTTTGGGTGAAATAAAGAAAAATCAGTTTCTAATCGGGTTTGCTTTGGAAACAGAAAATGAAATTGAAAATGCAAAGTTGAAAGTTCAGAAAAAAAACTTAGATTTGATAGTTTTAAATTCAATGCAAGATGAAGGCGCTGGATTTGGCGGAACAACCAATAAAGTGACTTTTATTGATAAAAATTTGAAGGTGCAACCTATGGAATTGAAAGCAAAGGAAGCTGTTGCAAATGATATTATAAATATGATAATAGCCCATTATGATGCGTACTATTTATAGTTTACTCTTAGTTTTAGTTTTTGGAATTGCACAAGCACAGCAATTGAATTGCACTGTTTCTGTAAATGCAGATAAAGTTGCAGTTACCAATAAACAGATTTTTAAGACTTTAGAAAAATCGTTGACCGAATTTGTTAATAAAACAGATTGGACAGGAACGCCTTACAAGCAAGATGAAAAAATTAATTGTTCGATGTTTATTACCGTTACGGCGTATGCATCAGATCAGTTTACAGCTACAATTCAAGTGCAATCTTCTCGACCAATTTATAATTCGACTTATTCGTCTCCTGTTTTAAATTTTAATGATAAAGATTTTTCATTCAAATATGTTGAATTCGAAAACTTAACGTTTAATCCATCAAATTTTGATTCCAATTTAATTTCTGTCATAGCCTTTTACAGCTACGTAATTATCGGAATGGATGGCGATACTTTTTCGAAACAAGGAGGAAGTAAATATTTAGAAACAGCTCAAGATGTTGCTAATGTTGCTATTTCTGGTGGTTATAAAGGTTGGAGCCAATCGGATGGAACTCAAAATCGTTATTTTTTGATAAACGATATGCTTTCCAATACTTTTAGTCCGTTTCGAGATGCTTTATACGAATATCATTTTGAAGGTTTAGATTTAATGAATAAAGACTTGAAATCTGCAAAACTCAAAATAAAAGAGGCACTAAATACCATCGGAATAATAAATAAATCACGTCCAAATGCTTTCTTAACCAGAGTGTTTTTTGATGCAAAATCAGACGAAATAGTTTCGGTATTTTCTGCTGGTCCATCAATGGATATTAGAGATTTAATTGAAAATTTAATTTCAATTTCTCCGATGAATTCTAGCAAATGGGCATCTATTCATTATTAGTTTAAACTATAAAGAACTAAATTAACATACTAAAAACTTCAAATGCTGACCTCACTTTCCATTAATAATTTTGCTTTAATTGATAAATTAGCTATCGACTTTTCCGATGGCTTTTCAATTATTACAGGAGAAACAGGAGCTGGAAAATCGATATTATTAGGCGCTTTGGGATTGGTTTTAGGTAAAAGAGCCGATTTAACGTCCCTCAAAAACAAAGATGAAAAGTGTGTTATTGAAGCACATTTTCAGATTTCAAAATACAATTTACAAGCTGTTTTTGAGGCCAATGATTTGGATTACGAAGAGGAAACTATAATTCGCCGTGAAATTTTACCTTCTGGAAAATCGCGCGCTTTTATAAATGACAGTCCCGTAAATCTTCAAGAATTGCAGGATTTAAGTTTGTCACTGATTGATATTCATTCTCAAAATCAAACCCAAGAATTATCGGAAGAAAACTTCCAATTTCAAATAATTGATGCTGTTGCAGATAATTTTGGAATTATTGCATCGTATGCTACAGTTTTAAAATCCTTTAAAAAAGATAAATCTGAACTTGCCACTTTAAACTCGAAACTTCATTTGGTGTTAAAAGAGCAAGATTATAATACTTTTTTATTAGAAGAATTGCTTGTCGCTCAACTGAAACCAAACCAACAAGAAGACTTGGAACAAATTTACGAGCAACTCAATAATGTTGAATTCATTAAAGAAAATCTCGATAAATCTTTGGCTTTAGCCAATGAAGAGCAGTTTGGAATTTTACAGAATTTGAAGGAATTGAAAATAGCTTTGCAAAAAACAGTTAATTTTTCTTCTGATTATAAAGACTTGTTCGAAAGAATAAATAGTGTTGCCATTGAATTTGATGATATTTCAACCGAATTGAATCAACTTTCCGAAAATTTAGTGAATGATCCAGAGCAATTAGAATTGGTAAATCAAAAGTTGCAAACGATTTACAATTTGCAAAAGAAACATCAAGTTGGTTCTATTTCTGAATTATTAGAAATTCAAAATGATTTAGATAATAAGGTGGTTTCTGTTGGAGAATTGGAAATTCAAATTGGTAAGTTGACTGATAAAATCCAAAACACTTCATTAGAATTAGATGCTTTTGCCAATTCAATCCGTGAAAATCGTTTAAAAGCGGTTCCAATGTTATCTGAAAAATTAATAGTTATTTTAGAACAATTGGGTATGCCAAATGTTCGATTTAATATGGAATTGAAAGCAACAGATGCCTATTTAGCAACCGGTAAAGATGAATTGCAATTTTTATTTTCAGCGAATAAAGGTTCTGACTTTGGGTTGTTAAAAAAAGT
>CALPQA020000286.1 GCA_943325595.2 Auritidibacter sp. Marseille-P8566 | reverse complement strand
CATTGATACTTTCACCGATGCACATCCTGTTTTCAGACAAAGTACCAAAAGATTGCACGCCAATTACCATCATTTTTCGGGTGTAATTGTAGATGTTTTTTACGACCATTTTTTGGCTAAGAATTGGGATTTATATTCAGATGAAAAATTAGAAGATTATGTTGACAATTTCTATGATTCATTAGGAACTCACCACGATTTATTGACAGAAAAAGCACAAATGATGAAACCGTATATGATTCAGCAAAACTGGCTTTTGAGTTATCAAACAATCGACGGAATTGAGAAAATTTTATCTCAAATGGACAGCCGAATAAAAAGAGAATCGAATATGCGCTTTTCGGTTCAGGAATTGAGGTTGTTTTACAAAGAATTTGAAGATGATTTTACGCTTTTCTTCAATGACTTGAGAATTCATTCTTCTGAAAAATTACTTTCTTTGTAATCAGAAAACAACGAGTAAAAAACAAAAAAATGAGCTTTATTACTGATTTAGAAACTGCATTTAACAAAAATAGAAACCCAGAAAATGCTATTTCAATGGCGAAATACATGAAGAATCTATTTTCTTTTTATGGAATAAAGACAGTTCAGAGACGGGAAATTTTCAAAGTAGTTTGCAAGGCAAATAAAGATGAATTGACTCAAAATTTCCGAGAAATTGCTTGGGAATTATTTAATAAAGAGTTTCGAGAATTACACTATTGCGGCATTGAAATTTTAATAAAAAATCTTAAAAACAACTACCAGAAAGATGATATTAAACTTATTGAAAAACTGATAGTTACGAATTCTTGGTGGGATAGCGTGGATACCATTTCGAAAAATATTTTAGGACACTATTTAATAGAATTCCCTGAGGAAACCGAAAAAGTAATCGAACGCTTTTCAAATTCCAAAAATATGTGGCTTAATAGAAGTGCGATTCTTTTTCAATTGGGATATAAGAAAAATACGAATTATGAATTGCTTTTTTCAGAATGTGAAAAGCATTCAAAATCAAAAGAATTTTTCATTCAAAAGGCAATTGGCTGGGCTTTAAGAGAATTTGGTGGAACAAATCCAAGTCTGGTTATCAATTTTGTAAATGAAACCGATTTAAAACCATTGAGCAAAAAAGAAGCCTTGAGAAAATTAATTTAAACTCAAAATAATAGTAAATTAGCCTTTTACAAAAAATCAATGTTCAAAAGATATATTTATAAAATTGAAAACTTAATAAGTTGGTCGCAATCAAAACTATCAGAAAAACAGTTTATTTTTCTGTCGAGTGTTTTGGTCGGAATTTCGGCAGCCTTTGCTGTGATTGCATTAAAGAGTTTCGCACACGCTGTTTTTTCATTTGCAACCGACATTAATGGAATATTAAAATTAAGTTTTATCAATAGCGTTTTGCCAATTGTTGGGATTTTGCTTACAATATTTGTTGTTAAACGAGTTTTGGGCGGCACAATAGAAAAAGGAACATCACAAATTTTGTATGCCGTTGCAAAAAAATCGAGTATAATTCCGAGAAAACAAATGTATGCTCAAATAGTAACAAGCTCGCTAACCGTTGGTTTGGGTGGTTCAGCAGGTTTAGAAAGCCCAATCGTAATTACGGGTGCTGCTTTTGGTTCTAATTATGCACAACGTTATAAATTGAGTTACAAAGACCGAACTTTATTAATAGGTTGTGGGGTTGCAGCAGGAATTGCAGCGGCTTTTAACGCTCCAATTGCTGGCGTTTTGTTCGCCATTGAAGTTTTATTGGTTGACGTTAGTATTTCTGCATTTACACCCATAATGATTGCCGCAGCAACGGGTGCTTTGATTTCTGAAATTGTATTGGATGAAAGCATATTATTGAATTTTAAGCAACAACAAACCTTCGATTATCATAATATTCCTTATTATATTTTACTTGGTATTTTTGCAGGTTTTATAGCTGTTTATTATTCTCGAAACTTTCAAAAGGTAGAACATTTTTTTAGTAAAGTTAAATTAAGCTCCTATAAAAAAGGACTTTTTGGCGCTTCCATTTTAGCGGTTATTATTTTTGTATTCCCAACATTGTTTGGCGAAGGTTATGAAAGCATCAAAACTTTATCTGAAAACGACCCAGGACAATTATTAGAAAATACTTTATTTAGTGATTTTAGAAATAACAGTTGGATGTTGTTACTTTTTGTGGGCGCCACAATGTTATTGAAGGTTTTTGCAACAGGAATTACTCTCGGAAGTGGAGGAAATGGAGGAAATTTTGCTCCTTCACTATTTTTGGGCTCTTATGCAGGGTTTTTCTTTTCAAAACTTATAAATCTAACAGGCTTTACAAAATTGCCCATTAGCAACTTTACTATGGTTGGAATGGCAGGAATTCTAAGCGGATTATTTCACGCGCCACTAACCGCAATTTTCCTTATTGCAGAAATTACAGGTGGTTACGATTTGATGATTCCATTGATGATTGTGTCTTCGATTAGTTTCGCAATTTCCAAGCGTTTTGAAAAACATTCATTGGATGTAAAAAATTTAGCGAGAAAAGGAAATGCATTTACAAGTAATAAAGACACGAATATTCTATCGACTTTAGATATTAATAAAATCATCCAAACCGATTATGAAACAGTTAATTCAGAAGGAAATTTAGAAAAATTAGTCGAATTGATTTCACATTCAAACCAAGTTGTATTTGCTGTTGTAGATGAAAACCTTGAATTGTTGGGTGTAATTTATTTTAATGATATTCGGGAAATAATATTTAGTGCGTTCAAAGTAAAATATACTCCAATTAAAGAAATAATGCAAACTCCAAAAGAGATTATTTATCCAACCGATAGTATGGAAACGGTAATGAATAAATTTGAAAACTCAAAAGTTGCCTTTCTTCCCGTTATTAAAAATGGGAAATATTTTGGTTTCATATCCAAATCTAATGCGCTTGAAGCCTATAGAAGCAAATTAAAATCAATGACGATAGAATAAATTAATATCGGTTAAGAAGAAATAATGATTAACCGATAATAAGACGTATCTTTGTGGCAAGATGTGGAACATAGATTTGAGATATAGAGACGAAATGCAAGCAACCTTTGATAGATTGTTTGAAAAAAAACAAGATTTGCAATCCAGCAGACCCTTGCCAAACATCGCTTTGCATAAAATCAGAGAAAGTTTATCAATAGAATGGACCTATAATTCCAATAGTATAGAAGGAAATTCTATGACACTTAGAGAAACACAAATGGTACTTCAAGAAGGAATAACCATAAAAGGAAAATCTTTAAGAGAACATTTTGAAACACACAATCACGATAAAGCAATTGATTATTTGTATAAAATTGTAACCGATGTTTATGTATTGCGTTCCATTGACATTCTCAATATTCACGGATTAGTATTACGATCAATTGAGGATGATTTTGCTGGGAGAATTAGAAATGGTGGCGTTAGAATTTCAGGTGCAAATTTCACACCACCAAACGCCAATAAAGTTTCAGATTTACTTGATGAATTAATTGAATTTATAAACACAAATCCATTAGGACTTAATGCTATTGAGTTAGCAACAATTTTTCATCATAAATTGGTTTGGATACACCCATTCTTTGATGGTAATGGAAGAACCGTTCGATTGGCAATGAATTTATTATTGATTCGTTCAGGATTTCCGCCTGCCATTATTTTAAAAAATGACAGAAGGAAATACTATGAAGCATTAAATCAGGCAAATAATGGTAATTATCAAAAATTAACGCTATTAATGTCGCAAGCATTGGAAAGAACCTTGAATATTTATAAAACTGCAATGCCCGATAATT
>CALPQA020000285.1 GCA_943325595.2 Auritidibacter sp. Marseille-P8566 | reverse complement strand
CCGTCATTTCGAGCAATCGAGAGAGGACAAGTGCAACAGAAAGTATGTACAGGTAAGGCTGTAGTGAAACCAGGTAAACTCTATGCGGTGAAATTTCAAGTATATCAATAGTCAAGGGCTTCTCGTCCGTTGTTGAAGGGTAGAAAGATGGAGCTCGCGAGTAATTTCGAGCCTAGATAAATGATAAGGGTCACGCCTAGCGTGGTACAGAACCCGGCTTATAGGTCTGCTTTTTTTTATTACTTGTTCAAACGAGAGTAAACTACACTATCTATAAATTTCCCGTCAAAAAATCCATTTTCTTTAAAATGTCCTTCTTTAATAAATCCATTTTTTTGTAAAACTTTCTCAGAAGCTATGTTCTCAGGGTCAATAACGGCCTCGATTGAATGCAATTTCATTTCATTAAATCCAAATTCTACTACAATTTCAACTGCTTCAGAAGCAATTCCTTTACCGTGAACTTCAGGAAGTAATATATACCCAATTTCAGATCGATAATCTTCGTGTTTCGTTCTGTAAAAACCTATAATACCAACTAATTTCGAACTACCTTTGATTGTAATTGCCCAATTAATTGCTTCGTTTTTTTCTAATCCAGAATCTATTAATGCAAGGTGTTCCAAAGCTTCTTCTTCATTTTTCGCCAAAGGTCTTGGAATGTATTTCATGATTTCGGGATTGGAACGCATTGCGAAAATTTCTTTTACATCTGTTTTATCCATGCGACGAAGCACTAGACGTTTACTTTCTAAATTTGGAAATGGATTAAAGTTAAGAGTTAACATAGTTTTAAATTATAAAATTTCAATTGAATATTCTGATGCAAAGGTTTCATGTGCTCTAATAATTTGGATGCCTTCTTTTTCTGAAAGTTTACCTGAATTTGTTTGAGTATCCGCATAACCAAACCAGGGTTCAAGACATATATATGGTGCGTTTTCTTTGGTCCAAATTCCTAAAGACGGAAATCCTTCAAAATTAATTTTAAGGAATGGAACTTTATTTTCTAAAATTGCAATTGATTTTGATTCTAATTTCTTGAAAATTAATGCGTCGTTTTCAAATAAAGGATAGGCAAGAGGCAAACTATTTTCTTGCATTGGTAAGGAGATAGTTTTATCTGAAATCAAATCATTTTCAAGTTGATAGCTTAATAATTTTTCTGTTTTTTCAAAAAGCAACTCATAATTCTCAAATGTATTTGGCAAAGCAAATGCAGGATGGGCTCCAATTGAAAAAGGCATTTCAAAGGCATTTAAATTGACAACTTCATAACCGATTTTTAAATTAGTGTCTATAAGTGTATAACTAATTTTTAATTCAAAATAGAAAGGATAATTTTTGAGAGTTTCGTCAGTATGTTTAAGATAAAAAACGACTTTGTTTGACGATTTTTCTAGTATTGAAAATTCCATTTCTCTTGCAAATCCATGGCGGGATAAAGAATATGATTTTTCATTGTGCGAATAAATATCATCTTTTAGACGTCCAACAATTGGAAACAAAATTGGAGAATGTTTCCCCCAAAATTTAGGATTTCCCTCCCAAATGTATTCTTTATTTTCTTTGTCTTTTAAAGAAATTAATTCGGCGCCGAGTGGGTTAATTGTGGCTGATAAATGAGTATTTGAAATCGTAATATTCACTGTTTTGGTGTGTTTTTATTTATCGTAAAAGTATTTAATATTTTAACTTTAAACGCTAATTTTCAGTAAATTTTGTTAAAAATATTCCTATTTAAATAAAAAGTAGCAACTTTGGATTTCGTATAGTTTAGTTTTTAGGAATTATAATTTTAATTTTCTGTAACAAAAAACTGAATAATAAGTCTAATCCAAAAACAACAAAAAAGTATTCAACATGAAAAACCATTTCGCCAAGGTCGTTTTATTCTCGGCTTTATTATTCGGAACCATTTCTGCAAACGCACAACAAGTTCCTGCTTCTGAAACCAAATCAGTTTCAAATTATAATTATCATGATGCTTTTGCACCTAATTTTTATACTAAAAACGGTACAGCAACTCGTTCAGCAAGTGGGCAACCTGGAGAAAAATATTGGCAAAATAGAGCTGATTATCAATTGACAGCCAATTTGAATGATAAAACGAGTGAAATTATTGGTACTGAAACTTTAACATATACCAATAACAGTCCTGATAAATTGTCTTTTTTGTGGATGAATGTGGATCAAAATTTATTCAAAACCGATTCTCGTGGAAATGCTGTAATTCCTGTAAATGGAAGTCGCAACGGTGCAAGAGGAGAAAAATTTGATGGTGGTCACAAAATTAAATCTGTTAAAGTTGTTTCTGTAATTGGAGGGAAATCTGTTGAAAAAGAAGCTAAATTTGAAATCAACGATACCAGAATGAAAATCGTTCTTCCTCAAGATTTGAATGCCAATGGCGCTTCATTGAAAGTAAAAATCGAGTTCTCCTATATTTCTCCAAAATACGGTTCTGACAGAACAGGTGTTTTAGATACCAAAAACGGTAAGATTTTTACAATTGCACAATGGTATCCTAGAATGTGTGTTTACGATGATGTTAGGGGTTGGAACACGCTTCCGTACCAAGGAGCTGGTGAATTTTATCTTGAATATGGCGACTTTGATGTAACAATTACTGCGCCTTCAAATCATGTTGTAGTTTGTTCTGGGGAATTAGTAAATCCAAAAGAAGTATATTCTTTAGTACAACAAAAACTTTGGTTAACAGCACAATACAGTGATAAAACGGTTGTAATTCGTTCTGCTGAAGATGTTGCAAATGCCGTTTCAAAACCATTGGCTAAACCAACATTAAACTGGCATTTTAAAATTAAAAATTCACGTGATGTATCGTTTGCATCTTCAGCTGCATTTATCATTGATGCTGCTAAAATTAATTTACCAAGCGGAAAAAAATCATTGGCAATTTCAGCGTATCCAGTTGAAAGTGCTGGTTCTGATGCTTGGAGTCGTTCCACTGAATATACAAAAACATCTATTGAAAACTATTCTAAAAGATGGTTTGAATATCCTTATCCTGCCGCTACAAATGTTGCTGGAAATGAAGGTGGAATGGAATATCCTGGAATCGTTTTCTGCGGTTGGGAATCTAAAGGTGAAGAATTATGGGGAGTTACCGATCACGAATTTGGACACATTTGGTTTCCAATGATTGTAGGTTCAAACGAGCGTTTATTTGCATGGATGGATGAAGGTTTTAATACGTTTATAAATTCTTTGAGTTCGGTAGATTTCAATAATGGAGAATATAAAACACCTGTGACTGATATGCATCAAATGTCTGAAGCCTTCACAAGACCTTCAATTGAGCCAATTATGACTGCTCCAGATGGATTTAAGGAAGCAAATATGGGGATATTAGGCTATTATAAACCATCTTCAGGATTGGTAATGTTGCGGGAACAAATTCTTGGAAAAGAACGTTTTGATACTGCTTTCAAGACTTATGTAGCGCGTTGGGCATTTAAACATCCAACTCCTGATGACTTTTTCAGAACAATTGAAAATGTAGCTGGTGAAGATTTAAATTGGTTTTGGAGAGGTTGGTTTGTTAATAATTGGCGTTTTGATCAAGCTATTACTAAGGTTAAATATGTAAAAAACAATCCGAAATTAGGAGCTGTGATTTCTATTGAAAATCTTGAAAAAATGGCACTTCCAGTTGTTTTGGATATTAAGTTTAAAAGCGGAACTGTTACTCGTGTAAAATTACCTGTTGAAATTTGGCAGAAAAATACGGATTGGTCTTTTAAAAATGACTCTGCTGAAGAGATAGAATCAATTACATTGGATCCAGATCATGTTTTTCCTG
>CALPQA020000284.1 GCA_943325595.2 Auritidibacter sp. Marseille-P8566 | reverse complement strand
CGGAATTTGACAATTCAAACAAACAAATTCAAGCTTTGGCACAAACGATAGACGAATCGATATTGAAAAGCTATAAATTATGGCCTACCAATTATATCGCCTATGATATTTTGAATAAAACCAACGAACATTCTCATTTGTATTCAGAAAACGAAAAATCTCTTTTTGAACGCAGGATGGAACTTAGAATTGACGATTCAAATCCAATAGTTTTGCAAAGCTTTTTGGCGATGTATGCCAATCCTGTAGTCAATAAAATGAAATTTTCAGATGCAATCTAAAGTCAAAATACTTTTGATTTATACTGGTGGAACCATCGGTATGATGAAGAATTTTGAAACAGGTGCCTTGAAGGCTTTCAATTTCAGCAAATTATTAAACAAAATCCCCGAATTAAAACAGTTGGATTGTGAGATAGAAACTATTTCATTTGAAAAACCAATGGATTCCTCCAATATGAATCCATCGCATTGGGTAAAAATTGCTAGAATCATTGACGAAAACTACGCTACTTTTGATGGATTTGTAGTTCTGCATGGTTCTGATACTATGTCGTATTCTGCGGCAGCATTGAGTTTTATGCTCGAAAATCTAAATAAGCCTGTAATTTTTACGGGTTCACAATTGCCAATTGGAGATTTAAGAACTGATGCCAAAGAAAATCTTATTACGGCCATTCAAATCGCCTCGTTACAATCCAAAAACAAAGCTGTTATTACTGAAGTTGGACTTTATTTTGAATACAAATTATATCGTGGCAACAGAACGACAAAAATAAATGCAGAGCATTTCAACGCTTTTGCGTCTCCTAATTATCCTGAATTGGCTGAGTCTGGAGTGCATTTGAAAGTAAATAATCAGTTGTTGCTTCCAAAAGCAGGTGCTAAAAAATTAAAAATCAATACCGATTTAGATGATAATGTGGCGGTAATAAGAATGTTTCCTGGAATCAATGAAACAGTTTTATCCGCAATATTTAATATTCCAAACCTAAAAGGAATTGTATTAGAAACCTATGGTTCGGGAAATGCGCCAACCGACGAATGGTTTATTTTGCTTCTTAAAAAGGCTATCAAGAACGGATTGCACGTTATAAATGTAACACAATGTTCAGGTGGAAGTGTGAGTATGGGGCATTATGAAACCAGTATGATGCTCAAGAAAATAGGCGTAATTTCAGGAAAAGACATTACAACTGAGGCGGCAATAACCAAGTTGATGTATTTGCTAGGGCAAAAAGTAGCTCCAAATGTTTTCAAAACAATTTTTGAAACTGCAATTCGAGGAGAATTATCATAATATCTAGGTTTTAATTTCCATAACCGACAAATTTTTTATTTATTTGCAAACCCAAATAGAGAGGTGGCCGAGTGGCTGAAGGCGCACGCTTGGAAAGCGTGTATATGGCAACATATCGAGGGTTCGAATCCCTTTCTCTCTGCTGAAATCAAATCCCAATTATTTTATATAGTTGGGATTTTTTTCTTTTCACCCAATCTTCAATAGAAATTTAGGCTTTCTGAAAGTTCTTACAGTTCGTTATTTTCCTAAAATCATATGCCGATGAAATTACTTCGATTGTCGTTTTAATTTATTTAAAGTGCTGAAATACAATATTTTATTAAATAAAAGTTGAAATGTTTTTTAAATTTGAATTTTAATCAATGCTTAATAATAATGTTATTTCAAATGAAAAAATACTAACTTTTAAATAATCAAGTGATGAAAAACGTAGCGCAATTTCAGGTTTTAAAAACTCTTAAACGCAACAGCACTTTTGGGATTTTGGCAGTGTGTTTTCTATTTTATTCAAATTGTTTCGGGCAAAAGATTGAATCTTCTTTGACAGAAACTTGGACAAACAACAATTGGGAGAATTTCTCTAAAGTATTGAATACCTTCGATTTCAATACCTATATGACAAATAGCTTGTCTCAATTATGGGATATTCCTTCAAGTTCATGGAACGATAGAACGCAAACCATTTATACCAATAATCCTAGTGGGACAGTAAATCAAGCAATTTCACAGACGTGGAATATCGCTTTAAGCGCATGGGAAAACACACAAAGAACAACCTATACTTACAATGTAAACGACAAAGATATTGTTGTAATTACAGAAAGATGGGTTGGTGGTGCATGGGAAAATTTTAATAAACAAATGAATACGTATGATACCAACGGTTATTTAACCACTATTGTATTTCAAAATTGGGACGTTCCAACAGTTTCTTGGGTAAATGATATGCAATCACTTTTTAGTAACGATGTGTCAGGTGCTGTTTTACAAATTGTAATGCAATCATGGGATGCTGTTTCAAGCACATGGGGAAATATGGATAGAATTACGTACACTTACAATGCGTCCAATAAGCCCATAACTACTGTGGATGAAATTTGGGTGGTTTCGGCTTGGCAGAACTTTTTCAAACAAACCTATTCCTATGATACGAGTGATTATTTGATTAATACAGTTTCTCAACTTTGGGATGTTCCAACAACACTTTGGGTGAATTACATCCAATTTAATTATACGAATAACCCAGATGGTTCCGTTTTTCAAGTTGTTTCCCAACTCTGGGACGAACCAACAACTGCTTGGGTGAACTCTCAACGAACAACCTACACGTATTTGGTTTTGGGAGTTTCGGACTTTGCAGTTTTAAATAAATTTACGGTGTACCCAAATCCAGTAAACGAAAGTATTAACGTAAAATTAGCGGCAAACACGACGGGTTTGAACTATTCTATTTCCGATCAAATTGGGCGAGAAATCCTTACAGGAAAGTTAAATCCAAACGAGACCAATATCGATAGCAATCAATTGGCTCAGGGGATTTATTTTATAAAAATTGACCAATTTAACAACCAAGTCGTTAAGTTCATAAAACGATAAAAACTTGCAAAAGAGGCGTTTCTAAAACTATTGTATTAAAATTTTAAAAGGCAATCATCGGATTGCCTTTTTTAGTATCTTTAAACCACAAAAATCACATCATGCGGTTGCTATTAAACAGTCTTATTTTCTTCTCTTTTTTCAATGCTTTTTCTCAGGAAATTCCTGATTTTGCAGCAGTTGATTCTCTTTACCGAGAAGATCAGTTCTATGTTGGAATTACCTATAATACGCTTTTAAAACGACCTTCTGGAATATCCCAAAACAAATTCACGCCTAGTTTTTCGCTCGGAATTTTAAGAGACATGCCATTTAATAAGAACCGGACTAAATCCATAGCAGCAGGAATTGGATACTCTTTAAACAATTACAATCAAAATATTTTAATTTCTGAAACCAATGGAAATATAGGGTATAGCACTATTCCTTCCGATATAAATTTTGATAAAAATAAATTGACGCTGCATTATATTGATGTTCCAATTGAATTTCGATGGAGAACTTCTACACCAGAAAGTCATAAGTTTTGGAGAATTTACACAGGATTAAAGTTCAGTTATTTGATTTATGATCGTTCAAAATATGCTGACAGTGAAGTTCTAATGAAAGTAGTTGGAAATTCCGACCTTAACAAATTCCAATACGGAACCTATTTGAGTGTGGGTTACAACACGGTAAATTTCAATATATATTATGGATTAAATCCAATATTTAAATCGGCAGTATTAAATGGAAGTGCGTTGGATGTAAATACCTTGAATTTCGGATTTATGTTCTATATCCTATAACCAAAAATACATCAAAAACAGTTGCGGTAGCAATCCCGTAAAGAAACCAAAAGCCAATTCCTTACCCGTGTGTGCTTGCAATACTAATCTTGATGAAGCCACAAAACCATTCATAAGAATTAAAACCGCGATGGCATAAATG
>CALPQA020000283.1 GCA_943325595.2 Auritidibacter sp. Marseille-P8566 | reverse complement strand
GGACTAAAATTGAAGATGTTTGGGGTATTGGGAATAGAACTACCAAAAAAGCGAAACTTCGAAATATCAACACAGCATTTGATTTTATTCAGCTACAACACGAAAGTTGGATTAGAAAAGAGCTTGGGGTTGTTGGACTTCGATTAAAATATGAGTTGGAAGGAAAATCAGTCTTAGATTTAGAACCTATTCCGAATCAGAAAAAAAGTATCGCTACCACAAGGAGTTTCCCGAAACAAATTTCTGATTTCGATTTATTGCGGGAACGTGTGGCTACTTTTGCATCGATTTGTGCTGAAAAATTACGGAAACAAAATTCCTGTTGCCATACAATAATTGTAATGTTGGTGATTGATAGACATACCGTTACAACGTCTAAATATTATTTTAATATGGCGGTTACGTTACCTTATGCGTCAAATTCAACCTTAACGATTTCGAATGCTGCTATCGATATATTAAAAAAATTATATGTTGGAAATGAAAATATTAAATTCAAAAAGGCTGGAGTAATTGTTACAGAATTTATTCCCGAAGATCAAAAACAATTTCAATTATTTGAAGAGGAAAATCCTAAACATTTGGCATTAATGAAATCTATTGATTTCCTGAATAAAAAAATTGGGGACAAAAAAGTGAAGTTGGCCGCCCAAAATTTAAACCTTACGTGGAATATGAAACAAAACCATTTGTCGCAAAAATTCACCACTAATTTTAAAGATATACTTGAAATAAAATGTCAATAAATAAAAATCCAAAACTAACTTTTTTTCTCCCAGATTATGAGAGCGAATTAAAAATTCCTTTCATAATAGACGGGGTTTCGGCAGGATTTCCATCGCCAGCAGCCGATTTTATGGAAACTAATATCGACTTAAATAAGGAATTAAGCGAAAATCAATTGGCTACCTTTTATATAAAAGTCAAAGGAAATTCGATGATTGATGCAGGAATAAATGACAAAGATGTTTTGGTTGTTGATCGCAGTTTAGAGCCTCAAAACAACAAAATTGCAATTTGTTTCATTGACGGAGAATTCACCGTAAAACGCATCCTCGTTGAAAAAGAATGTTTGTACCTCATGCCAGAAAATGCCAGCTATTCCCCTATCAAAATTACGGAAGAAAACCAGTTAATTATCTGGGGAATAGTAACCTATGTGATAAAAAAACTCTAATATCAACGCTTCATGCTAAAATGAGATCTAAATTCTTGAGCATCTCCATTAAGTTTGTAAAATACTTGAAACCAATAGTCGGTTGACGGAAGCGGATTTCCGTTAAGGTTTCCATCCCATCCGGGTCCGTTTGTTTTGAGTTCTTTTATAAATTTACCATAGCGATCATAAATGTAAAGTACCGCATCAGGTTGAAAAGCCAAATCAATAATATTCCATGTGTCATGATAACTGTCTCCGTTTGGCGTGAAATAATTAGGGTATTTTATCACGTGTGCAAGTAAGGAAATGGTACTACAATTCCCTTTTGTATCTTTAATATTGATGGTATGTGTGCCAGAATCAACGTTGTGAAAAACAGCATCCGTTTGGAATGGGCCACCATCAATTTGGTATTCATAAGTTCCCAAGCCTCCAGTTACATTTACAATCACATCAATACTATCTTCAAAAGCCCCAGAAACCGTAACCGATGCAATTGGGGCGCTCGATTTTTCTACAATAACTGTAGTTGGATTGTATCCGCAATCGTTTCCAATATCGGGTGTGTTTTTGATAATAACCACATCATAAGTCCCTTCTTGTGTTGCATTATAGTTTGTTCCCGTGCCCATTAGCACTCCGTTTAAATACCATTTAACAGTGTAAATAGTCGGGTTTAAACTAGAAGTTATTAGGAACGATTGAAGTACCTCCCCTGTTATACTATTCACACAAATGACACCATTATTTAAGGCTAAGTTTTTAAGGGGATAAACACTTATATTAAAATTCTTTTGGTCAAAACATGCAGCATTTGCAATTGCTGGCGCATAAACATACATGAGTTGAGAAGATGTGATACTTTGATTTGCCACATACGATGTTCCTGTTCCTCCACTTCCAGAAAAATAGTTTCCCACTCCCAAAGTTGGAAGCAAATAGTTTCCACAGATCTGAATATCTGGAAAAGGAGGTAGAATAGGAGTTGTTGTAATAGTCACTAAAAAGTCATCTTGATCGGTGCAAGTCAAACGAGTTCCCACACTTATGTAAACATAAATAGTTTGTGAAGTAGTGATTCTTGTTCCTGCAGTAATTGGATTTACTCCGTTGGGTTGGGAATAATAATTTCCAATAGCAAGGGTGGGTAAAGTATAACTGTCGCAAACATTTACATCTGTAAAAGTACCCACATCAATCCCGCTATAATCAACATTAAAAAAGCTTTCGTTACTGCAACTTAAAAAGTCAGGGTAGGAGTTATAAACATAAATTCTTTGACTTGACAATATAGTGGTTCCTGCTAGAATTTGAGTGCCAGTTCCGTTTGGCCCATTTGTAGCAGTATAATAAGCTCCATTTGTCAAAGGAGGAAGAATGTAGTTGGAACATGTAAAAACATCTGTAAAAATAGCCACAGAAGGTTTTTGTCTAATGGTTATTGTAAAGGATGTTTCGTTAGAACACCCAAGTGTTGAAACAGCATAAACATAGAGTGTTTGTGTCCTTGAAATTACATCACCTGCGCTTAAAGGTCCAACTCCACCAGTTGTAGTAAAATAGTTCCCATTTATTAAAGGAGGCAAGGTATAGTTTTCACATTCCAATCGGTTTATTGGAGAATCGACAGGTGGCAAAGAGATAATTGATATTGCATAATTTAAGAAATCTGTACAATTTGGAAATGAAGTTGTAGTAACATAATAAAATACAGTTTGCGAAGTGGTGATAAGTGTTCCAGCAGGAATAATTGTGCCTGCTCCCAAAGGGCTATCGTAATAATTTCCAATTGGAATCGCAGGAAGAATAAATCCGCCACAACTAGTTATTGGCATATAAATACCCGTATTTATAAGATTTACGCTAAATGTTGTCTCATTTGTACATTGACCATTGTTGGCATACACATAAATAGTTTGGTTAGATGTAATAATAGCTCCTACAAATAAAGCAGTTCCTTGACCACCCGCTGCGGTATAATAATTTCCATTAAGTAGTGTTGGTAAAATATAAGAGGCGCAAGTTGTTACATCTTGAACAGTGTCTACAAGTGGTAACGGAAAAATACTAATATTCAATGCTTCATCTCTACAGACAATTCCATTGATGACGGCATAATAATAAATAGTTTGGTCGCTAGTTAATTCGGTTCCTGCAACTAATTGTGTCCCAGTTCCACCAATTCCTGTGTAAAAATTTCCGGCAGGAGGTCCTGGAACATAATATTTCCCGCAGGCAGTTAATGGAAAAACGAGTTGGTCTATTAAGGTAATAGTAAAGGAACTTTCATTGGTACAACCGTTTGTATCGGGACCGTTAAAAATATAATAAATTCCAGCAATTAGAATTTCATCACCAGCATTTAACATAGTTCCGGTTCCATTTGCACCTGTAAAATAATTTCCATTAGTAAGAACTGGAAGAAAATAACTATGGCATTCAATTACATTGGCTAAGGTATCAACTAAGGGTTGGGGATTTATAGTCATAGAAAAATTAGTAATATCAAAACAACTTGGGTATAAAACCGAACTCATTCTTGCCCATATAGTTACGGGAGATTGCGCAAGTGTTGTTATAAATGACGTTGGATTTGAAATTGGGTTGGTGTTGGCTTGAGCATCTGCTTGCGAGGTAAAATAGGTCACATTATAGTTTGATGCAAGTTGACCGTT
>CALPQA020000282.1 GCA_943325595.2 Auritidibacter sp. Marseille-P8566 | reverse complement strand
AGAGGATCCTCCAGTTGCATTTGAATACCAATTTAATGCAGTACCCGTTGCCGTTAATCCAGACACTGTTCCAGAATTACAAAATGTTTGACTTGAAGCCGAAGGAGCGTTTGTAATATTTAATGTTACTGCTACTAATGTTCTATTGCTTTCACAGGCATTTAAAGTCTGTGATACATAATAGTTTCCAGTAGATAAATCTGATGTTAATGGCAATGCAGTTCCTCCTGAAGCATTTGAGTACCAATTTAATGCAGTACCTGTTGCACTTAATTGAGCAACAGTTCCTGAATTACAAAAGGTTTGACCTAATGCTGAAGGTGCGTTGGTAACATTCAATGTTACAGCAACAGAAGCTCTACTGCTTTCACATGTATTTAAAGTTTGCGAAACATAATAGGTTCCTGATGCCAATGCAGTTGATGTAACTAATGCAGTTCCGCCGGTAGAAACCGAATACCAATTTAAGGCAGTTCCATTTGCGGTTAATTCAGCAACCGTCCCTGAATTACAGAAAGTTTGAGCAGATGCTGTTGGAGCAATTGAAATATTCAATACTACAGAAACGGACGTTCTATTACTTTCACAAGCATTTATTGTTTGCGATACATAATATGATCCAGTGGCTAAACTAGTTGAAGGAGATAAAGCGCTACCGCCCGACGCACTTGAATACCAATTTAAGGCAGTTCCAGTTGCGGTTAATCCAGAAATTGTACCTGAATTACAAAACGTTTGAGCTGCTGCTGTTGGAGCAGCAGGTAATGCTGTAATACTTACAGAAACAGAAGTTCTTGCGCTTTCACAAGCGTTCAGAGTCTGTGAAACATAGTAGTTTCCATTAGTAAGTGCTGAAGAAGTTAATAATGCGGTCCCTCCAGTTACTCCAGAATACCAGTGCAAAGCGGTGCCAGTCGCAACTAATCCGGCTACTGTCCCTGAGTTACAGAAGGTTTGAGAAGTTGCTGAAGGCGGAGTTGGGATGTTAACTGTTACAGTAACAGCTGTTCTATTACTTTCACATGAATTTTGTGTCTGTGAAACATAATAAGTCCCAGAAGTCAATGAAGAATAAGGTGTTAAAGCAGCACCTCCAAATGAATTTGAATACCAATTTAAATTTGTTCCAGTTGCAGTCAAGTTAGAAATGGTTCCTGAATTACAAAAAGTTTGTGCCGATGCAGAAGGAGCAGAGGTTGAGGCATTAATTACGGTTACAGAAACCGCTGTTCTTGAACTCTCACAGGTATTAATTGTTTGGGAAACATAGTATGTTCCTGTTGATAATGCTGCAGAAGAACTTAAAGCCGTTCCGCCAGTATTACTAGAATACCACAATAGTCCAATTCCATTTGCATTTAAACTTCCAACAATTCCGGAGTTACAAAAAGTTTGAGAAGCAGCAGTTGGTGCAGTTGGTATTGCGGTTACTGAAACGGCAACAACTGATCTTGAACTCTCACAAGCATTACTAGTTTGCGAAACATAATAGGTTCCCGAAACTAAAGAAGTTGATGGGGATAATGCGGTTCCTCCTGTTGCACTAGAATACCAATTTAAAGTTGAACCTGTAGCTGTTAATCCAGCTACTGTTCCTGAAACGCAAAAGTATTGCGAATTCGTTGCTATTGGCGCAGCGCTATTATTCACAGTTACTAAAACGGAAGTTCTCAACCCCTCACAAGCGTTTACAGTTTGAGAAACATAATAGGTTCCCGAATTTATAGTAGCTGTAGGCGCTAATGCTGATCCACCATTTGCACTTGAATACCAATTTAATCCTGTTCCAGTTGCTACTAAACTTGATACTACCCCAGAATTACACAAAGTTTGTGCTGAAGCAGTTGGTGAGGAAGGTGTTGTATTAATTGTAATTAAGACAGCAGTTCTTGAACTCTCACATGAATTTAATGTCTGTGTAACATGGTAAGTTGCTGAAGACAAATCGGTTGAAGGGCTTAAAGCTGCTCCGCCTATTCCACTAGAATACCAATTTAATAAAGTTCCTGATGCACTTAGTTGAGAAATAGTTCCGGCATCGCAAAAAGATTGCGCAGTAGCAATTGGAGCTGCTGTAGTAACAACAGTAATAATAGCATTGTTAGAGCTTACTGAACCATTAATAGTAGAACAAATAGCCTTGTATTGATAATTATTGATTGTATTATTTGATCCAGTCAATACTAATGTCGAAGTTGTAAAATCACTGTAAGTTGTTCCTGAATCTAAGTTTGCAGTAATATCAACCCAGTTATTTCCGTCAACGCTACGTTGCCATTTTATGCTCGTAGGAAGTGTTGTAGTTGTGTTTGCATTGAAAGAGGTATTACTTCCTGCACAAATTGTACTATTTGTTGGTTGTGATGAAAATGTTGGAAGCCCTGTCGTTTCTCCTATTGCAAAATCGCCAAACCCTGACATACCATTGGATGAAGAAGAAGTATTTGTAGCAGTAACCGAAGCCGTAGTAGTTGACCAAGCTGAATTTTCAAATCTTCTAACAACATAATTTATTGCATTTGTAGAACTATCGTTATCAGAGGTTGGGTAAGTAAAGGAAGCAGTGTAGGTGCCAAATCCACTTAAACCATTATTGGTTAATGTCCAAGTCCTATTTACACTTTTAGCCGAATCTAATCCAGAAGTAGCAATTGAAATATGATCTCCAGGTGAAGTACTCGCTAAAAGATTTCCAGTTGTTGTTGCTGTATTATTTCCTGTGAAAGTTAAATTTAAAGGAATGTAATTTGTCGAATCACCAATTGCATATAAAAATGAAGGACTAGATCCAGAAGCCGTTTGCTTGTTTAATTTTCCGATAACCCACCCAGTTCCAGCGCCAACAATACTTCCCGATGTACCTAAAGTTATTGTGTTAGACCCCGTTTCGATTTTGCCAGATACAAACGTAAGGGCACCATCAATATTTATATTTGCAGGAACAATTACATTTAGTGCATTGTTAACTATTAGATTATTGATACTTGTAATTTCTGGAGTTGTTGCCGGAGAAACAATAGTAAACGCAGTACCCATATTTGAATTAACAGGGGTTACTAAATCATTTTTAGTAAAATTATAATTCACACCGCTACTAAAAGTTCTTGTCCCAGAATTTCGGATATTACCATTAGTTGTGCCGGTACAAATCCCGTCTGCGCTTGTAATGACTAATGTACTTCCAGATTGCGCATTAAAATTACCATTACCAGATAAAATTGCACTTAAGGTAGTCCCATCACCAAACAACAATTTTCCAGTAGAACTTACCAACAAGGTACTTGTTAAATAAACCTTCAAACTTTGTGAAAGTGTTACACCAATAGGATTTGAAATAGTCATATTGCCGGTCAATCCGGATGGTGCTAAAGAAGTGTTTTGTGCAATTGTAATTCCATTATATATGTAATTCGCTCCAGAATTATAAGCAAAACTACTTGTTGTTACTGCAGTTGTTAGGGATTCAATATCCCCTAATTTTATTGAAGAACCAGAATAGGTAATGAAACTACCTAATCCAGAAATTACTTTTCCATCTAAATTTAAGGTGCCATTAACAGAAAATGTTTTGCCTAATCCAATAGAAATGCTACTCGTCAAATTTACTTCATGACCCGAATTTACAAGTATGTTATTTGTACTTGAAGGGGCCTGCGTAGCAACATTCCAAACTCCTGTTCCATCATTCCATTCCCAAATAGCCGCATTTGAAAAGTTTCCGGAAGCGGTAGTTCTAAAATCGGCTATGTCTTGAGTAGCTTTTGTAAAAGCAATAATTTGATTTGAATTAGCTGAATTTGCACTTCCATTGGATGCATTTACTTCATAATAATAGGT
>CALPQA020000281.1 GCA_943325595.2 Auritidibacter sp. Marseille-P8566 | reverse complement strand
GCGCCATATTCTTTGTTTCTTCCTTCGAAAACTAGGTTAGTCCACCCGTTTCCACAAATACTTACTTTAGACATAATTTAGAGTTTTAATGGTTAAGTAGTATCACATCATAAGTGTAGGTTTTAACTTATAACGTTATTATTCAAAATAATATTGTGCAATTTTACTAAAATCTAAAAAAGGAATTTTTATCTTTTAGTATGGATGATTTCTGCCAATAATTTTTTGGCGCGAAGAATTTTAACCTTTACATTACTCAAGGGTTCGTCGAGTTGGTTTGCAATTTCTTGATAACTCATTTCTTGAAAATAGCGCAACTGAATTACTTCCTGATAATGTGGTTTTAGCTCCTTAATATATTGAAGTAATTGCGATAAATTTTGCTCTGTTATCAATTTGTCTTCTGCAGACGGAGTGGTATCGGCAATATTGTAGGCTTGAAAGTCTTCTTCGTCAGTAATTTCAACAAAAAGGGATGATTTTTTTTTACGTAAAATATCAATGTGAACGTTTTTTGCAATAGCAATCAACCAAGTATTGAATTGAAATTCGGGATTGTAAGTGGCTAATTTGTCGAATGCTTTTGAGAAAGTTTCAATGGTAATATCTTCGGCGTCGGTCTCGTTTTCAGTGCGTTTAAGCATAAATCCATAGACTTCATTCCAATAAAAATCCAATAGAAAAGTAAAGGCGACTTGATCACCAATTTTAGCTTTTTCTATGTTTTTTATTATTTCCAATGTACGGGTTTTGAGAACATGTTGGTTACAAAGATATTCAATTGTGAGAATATATGTACCATCTCAATAAATGGAAACCAATACATTACATCTTTTTCTTTTAATTTTCCAGCAGAAAAGCCAAGAATAATCCACGTGAATAAATATCTAAATCCAATTAAACTCAAAACAACAATCCATTGGTATTGAAAAGCCAGTAAAATTATTGGTAAAATAATGCATAATACTTGTGATATGAAAAATGCAGAAAGTTGCAAACGGTCAAACGGCTTATAGAAAGTAGCTGTGGCCGCAAGACGTTTTTTTAGTTGCAGCCATTCTTTGAAACTTGTTTTAGGTTTAGAATAGGTAAAACTATCGGGAGAATAACAACAAGTTGTGTTTTTCCCATTGCTGGCTTGATTGATAAATAAATCGTCTTCACCAGAACGAATTTTCATGTGGTCAATAAAACCGTTAACTTTGAAAAATTCATCTTTTTTATAGGCTAAATTTCTTCCAACACCCATGTAAGGATGTCCCATTTTTGCCCAAGAAAAGTACTGAACTGCGGTTAACATCGTTTCAAAACGGATGATTTTATTCAAGAAAGAACCTTTAATTTTTTCATAAGCACCATAACCCAAAACAAATGTTTTTTGCATGGTGAATTGCGAACTCATTAATGTTAACCACTCTTTTGAAGTAGGATAACAATCGGCATCCGTGAAGAGTAAATAGTCTTTTTTGGCAGCTTTAATTCCTAAGGTCAATGAAAACTTTTTATTTCCCCAAAAAGCTTCATTATTAGCCACTTTTACGAGTCTTATATTGGAATATTTTTTTTCAAATTCTTCAAATATTTCTAATGTATTGTCGCTTGAGGCGTCGTCAATTAAGATGATTTCAAAATCTGGGTAGTTTTGTTCGGCTAAAAGTGGAATGAAATTGATTGCATTTTCTTCCTCGTTTTTTGCACATACAATTACCGAAATTGGAATTCTTTTGGGTGTAGATTTTTGTTCTTTCGAAAAAGAAAATTTAGTAAAAACGCCAACATAGTAAAAAAATTGGACGGCAATTATGGCGATAAAAATGTAAAAAATAGTAATTAACATATCAATTTTCCTTCTTTTTTAGATGTGCGCAAAGGTATGAATTCAATTAGGATTTTCAAATACAGAATGCAATATAATCGAAAGATTTAAACTGCCTTTAAATGATGTTTACTTCGGTCTCAATTTGGATTCCGAATGTGCTAAAAATAGTGTTCTGAATTTCGGTAGCTACATTCAATATTTCGTGTCCCGTAGCGCCACCATAATTGACCAACACCAAAGCTTGATTTTTGTGAATTCCAGCATCTCCATAGCGTTTTCCCTTGAAACCAGCTTGTTCAATAAGCCATCCAGCAGGAACTTTCACTTCAGTTTCAGAAACTTCATAGAATTTCATCTCTGGGAATTTTTGATGAATTTTCTCGAATTCTGATTTTAAAAGGATAGGATTTTTAAAAAAACTCCCGCTATTTCCGAGCACTTTTGGATCTGGTAATTTACTTTGCCGAATTGCAATTACAGCATTACTAACATCTTTTAGTGATGGCGTTGAAATATTGTTTTTTTCTAATTCAGAGGCAATATCGCCATAAGAAACAGTGATTTTATGATTGCGCTTTGTCAATTTAAAAACTACTGAAGTAATTATATATTGGTCTTTAACTTCATTTTTGAAGATACTTTCTCGATATCCAAAATGACATTCTTCATTAGAAAATGTTCTCATTTCCTGATTGTCAATTTTCATTGCAGTACAAGAAACGAAAGTGTCTTTTATTTCGGCTCCATAAGCGCCAATATTTTGAACGGGTGTCGTTCCCACATTCCCAGGAATCAATGACATATTTTCTAATCCACCAAAATCTTGATTGATTGTCCACAAAACAAATTCGTGCCAATTTTCTCCTGCTTGGCTTTCAACCCAAACAAAATCGTCATTTTCTTTAATTATTTTTTTGCCTTTCAAGTCAATGTGAAGCACTAAAGATTCAATATCTTTAGTCAAAAGCATGTTGCTTCCGCCACCGAGAATAAATTTATTTTGGTTTTTATTTTCGACCAAGACAGTTTTTAATTCTTCAACAGAATGAACTCCTACAAATTGTTTTGCGTGGGCTTCAATGCCAAAAGTATTGTAGTTTTTTAAAGAAAAATGATTTAGAATCTCCATTTTAAAGTGTAAAAAGTAAAAAGCAAATGTACTTTAAACCGATTGAAAAATACAATTATAATCAATAATTAATCTCCCGACAATCCTCGGTTCAAAAATTCAAGCAATGGTTTTAAAACAAGCAGTTTCTCAGCTATTACTTTAACGAAATTGTCATCAAATAGCTCTTTATCTGATATTTTCTGTACAGCGACAAAACTTTTAAGTTTTAAAAACTCAATCGCAGGGTGGTCTTTTTCAAAATCTTTTGGACCATTTTTCAACGAATTGGTTTCGTTACGGTCTAATCCAGAATAGATTTTTTTGAAGTTTTTATTGGATAGGATTTCTTCTAAATCTTCATAAAAAAAAGCAATTTCTTTCCTGATTTTTTTCAATTCATCCGCTTCAGGACTGTACAATCCACCAGCGATAAAACTAGCTCCTTTTTCGATATGAATGTAATAACCGGGGCCGTTATTGCTTCCTTGATTGGTATTCATCCAAATTCCTAAATGGGTTTTGTAAGGTGCTTTGTTTTTTGAAAAACGGATATCTCGGTTAATTCTGAACGTGCAATTTTTCACTTCTAAAAGTTCTAAATTAGCGTCCTGTGGTTTCATTATTTCAAGAAATTCCCGAATCAATTGATGGTAATCCTTTTTAAATTCTTCGTACCGTTTTTTATTTTCCAAAAACCAATCTCTATTGTTATTGGTTTTTAGATCTTCAAGAAATTGTAAGGTATTTTTTGAAAGCATAATTTATTGCAATTTTTTGGTCAATTCTTCTTCGCTTAAATATCCTGAATGCTTCCAAATCACTTGGTTGTTTTGGTATAATAATAAGGTTGGGAGTTCGTCAATTTTTAATTGGTTGATTAAAGTTTTATTTTCATCGGCATTCAATCG
>CALPQA020000280.1 GCA_943325595.2 Auritidibacter sp. Marseille-P8566 | reverse complement strand
CGTTTTGACCAAGCAATTACGAAGGTTAAATATGTAAAAAACAATCCGAAATTAGGAGCTGTGATTTCAATTGAAAATCTTGAAAAAATGGCACTTCCAGTTGTTTTGGATATTAAGTTTAAAAGCGGAACCGTTACTCGTGTAAAACTACCAGTCGAAATCTGGCAGAAAAATACAGATTGGTCTTTCAAAAATGACTCTACTGAAGAAATTGAATCAATTACATTAGATCCAGATCATGTTTTTCCGGATGTAAATAGTGCCAATAATGTATGGAGTTCAGATAAAGGGGAATTGGAAAAAGATGTAATCTTAGATAATTATTTAGGAAATTTTTCAAGCACAATGATTCCAATCAAAATTAATTTTACAGAAGAAGATGGAATGCTTGTAGCCAATGCAACAGGACAGCCTAAACTTCCTTTAGAGCCTGCTGGTAAAGATAAATTTACTTTTGAACAAGCGGGTTTGACAATTCAATTTAATGAAAGTAAGAGCGAATTTAATTTGCTAATCAACGGACAAACATTTCTGTTCACAAAAGTTAAATAGTATAAATTACAGTTAAAATAGTAAGAGCTTCCTTAAATGGGAGCTCTTTTTTTTTTGGATACAACTTTTGATTTTTTAAAGGTTTGAAAGTAGAAATAAAATTGAATCCTGTTAATGCTATTTGAAATTTGCATTTATACAGGTTTTTATTGATTATATTTGTAGTCTAAAAACTAAAAATGATAAAGTCCCTCTTTATATATTTACTATTGTGTTGCAGTTTATTTTCGTACAGTCAAATAGTTATTAATGAAATTGACCCAGATACAAATTCTACTGATGTTAAGGAATTTATAGAATTAAAATCGGGAACACCCAATTTTAGTCTTGATGGCTATGTTCTAGTTTTTTTTAATGCAGGAAGCACAAGTCCTTATTCCGGTACATCAAGTTATTATGCTATTGATTTGGATGGTTTAGTTACTGATGTAAATGGTATAATTTTACTGGGAAATCTTCAAGTATCACCAACTGCCTCTTTTATTATTCCGCAAAGCACAATTCAAAATGGTCCAGATGCCGTAGCTTTATATTTAGGAAATGCATCCGATTTTCCATTAAATACCCCTGCAACTTCTACAAATCTTATTGACGCACTAGCTTATAGTAATAGTGGAACCACATCTGCTGCTGCATTGATGACCATTTTAGGTGAAACTGTAAGTTATAATGAAAATCAAAACGGCTTGGCGTCTACTCAATCCATACAAAGAAAATCTGACGGTACTTATGAAATTAAAACGCCGACACCAAGAGCCAATAATGACGGTTCTGGGATTATTTATAATGGAATAATGGTTAGTTACACTTCAAATCCAATTACAGAAGGACAAAATTTTACAGTTACCTTTACAACAGATACAGCAGTAACAGCTAACTTAACTATTTCCTTTACATTAAATAATGGAAGTTTTACGAATTCCGACTTTTCAGGTAATTTAAGCGCTACAATTCTTGCGGGTACAACTTCGGCATCTAGTGTAATTCAGATTTTAAACGATGGTGTAAATGATGGTGACGAAAATATGTTGATAAATGTTGGAAGTATTCCTTCGAATTATGTTTTGTTAAACAATGGAATTTCAATTAGAGTTCACGATATTAATTTTGTAGTACGTCCTTGGGGAAGTCCGGTACATCCAACTTATGGACTTTGTCCTTCAACTGTTCCAAATGGTTATTACAGTTCTCTTGAAGGTAAATCGGGAGCCATATTAAAGCAAGCAATTCAAGATATTATTGCCAATCCGACAGTTGTTAGAGGTCAAAATTATGGGGATGTTTATGATGTATTAAAAAGTGCCGATCAAAACCCAGAAAATAGTAATCAAGTTTGGTTGATGTATGTAGAACAACCTCGTTCAAAGTTAGATTATCAAACCGGTACAAGTGGTTCAATAGGATTTTGGAATAGAGAACATATTTATTGCCAATCTAGAGGTGGATTTTCAGATGCAACCTCAAGTACTGCCGATGGAATTGATGTTTGGTGGCCTTCAAATGCAAATGATATTGTCGCTGGTCACGGTGATTCTCATCACATCCGGGCAGAAGACGGACCCGAAAACAGTTCTAGAAACAATAGAAATTACGGTGTAGATTACAACGGACCAATAGGAAATGTTGGAAGTTGGCATGGTGATGTAGCCAGAGCAATTTTTTATATGTGCGTTCGATACAATGGTTTAAGTGTTGTGAATGGGAATCCATCAGATAATCCAACGGGTCAAATAGGTGATTTGGCAACTTTATTGACTTGGAATGCTTCGGATCGTTCAGACGATTTTGAAATGAACCGAAATAACGTTGTTTATACTTGGCAAATGAATCGAAATCCATTTATTGACTACCCAGCTTTGGCGGATTATATTTGGGGATCTCATGTTGGAGACACTTGGTTTTCAACACTCTCTAATGATAATTTTGATGCTTTAAAGGTTTCTGTTTACCCTAATCCAGCGCAAAACCAAATCACAATTTCAGGTCTAAATCAAGAAAGCACGGTTGAGATTTTTACTGTTTCGGGTGTAAAGTTAATGAATGTTACTTTTTCTGGAGAAACACAATTGCCGCTAACTTTAGCATCAGGAATGTATCTTACTAAAATTACTTCAGAAAATAAAACCGTCACAAAGAAATTAATAATTCGATAATATTCGAATCGTAGTAAAGGGAATACTTTTTTGATGAAGGTTTTAATTTCAATTTTTTTGAATTACATTTGAAAATGGAGAAAAAATTTAAAGTTCCTGCAGGATTTTTCAAAAATACATTTTGTGTTTTTAACGAAATTCAAGCTCCAGAAATTGAGCAACGAAAATTTGATTACGAAAGTAAATCGGGCAGTTGTTATTATTTTACAAAGGAAGGAATGTATCGTTTGTCCAACCATTGGGGACGATTAGCCAACAGCAAGTGGCGTTTAGAGCCGTTAGAAATTGAAACTATTTCAAAATTCAAATGGGGATTTGCACCTTGGACTTCTTTTTATCCTGATAATGCAGAAGAAGAACTGTATTTTATTCAGCCCAATTTTTCTAACAATACGGTCAATTATCAACACAAAAACAGTCCTGAATTTGATAATAAGGCCCTACTTCGAAATAGTTTTGAAACAGCAAAAAAAATCAAACAAATTCGGAATTTACTCACATTGACTTCTTGGGCAAAATATTTTGAATATGAAGATTTACAGGAATTGCGAAAAGAAATAATTCAAGAATTGGTTTATACCAATACTGCCTTAGAAGAAATAAAACGTAAAATACAACAATCATAAACGCAATACCATGAGCAGAAATACAGAGAAAAACATCAAAAAACACAATGACAAATTGCACAAAGCACAGTCAAAAGCAAAAAATGCTGAAATGGTTCGTAAAGAAAAATTGAAACAAATAGTAAAAAAGTTTAATTCGGATTCCGCTTCTGAAGTAAAATTATAAAAATATGGAAGCAGATAAATTTGAAGAATTAAAATCAAATGTTCAAGAAATTATTGATGCTATTGCAGCCAAAAATTATAGTTTTGCAAAAAATAAATTATTTGAAACGAGCGAAGCTTTAGACGAATTACTTGATGTATCTGATGATGAGGAAGATTTAATGGAAATTAGTCGGTACCAAGTTTTACTGAACCAATTGCATCGTAAAATAAATAGTGAATCATAATTCTAACGAAATAATGGATGTAAATTGCTATTGTGGTTCTAACATTTCTTTTCAAGAATGTTGTCATAAATACATCATTTCTTTGCAAAATCCTCCTTCGGCTGAGGCCTTGATGCG
>CALPQA020000279.1 GCA_943325595.2 Auritidibacter sp. Marseille-P8566 | reverse complement strand
TAGGAGGAAAAGTAGTTACAATGTCGGATTCATCAGGATATGTTTATGATGCTGACGGAATTGACGCTGCAAAATTGGCTTTCATTATGGAAATCAAAAATGAACTTCGTGGTAGAATTAGCGACTATTTGACAAAATATCCAAATGCAAAATTTGTAGCAGGAAAACGTCCTTGGGAAGTTAAATGTGATGTGGCTTTGCCTTGTGCAACTCAAAACGAATTGAACGAAGACGAAGCAAAAATGCTTGTTGCAAACGGATGTATCTGTGTTGCCGAAGGAGCAAACATGCCAACAACACCAGAAGCAGTACTAGTTTTCCACAAAGCAAAAATATTATTTGCACCAGGAAAAGCATCAAACGCAGGTGGAGTAGCAACTTCAGGATTAGAAATGTCTCAAAACTCTTTGAGATTAAGCTGGACTTCTGGAGAAGTAGACCAACGATTAAAAAATATTATGCTAGACATTCATGCATCCTGCGTGAAATACGGTACCGATGCAAGTGGTTATGTTGACTATGTAAAAGGAGCAAACATCGCTGGATTTGTAAAAGTAGCTGACGCAATGTTAGCGCAAGGGGTAGTATAAAATTCCAAATATAATTTTCAAATGCCCCGCAATATTGTGGGGCATTTTTTTTAGTTTGTATATGAAAATCCAAATAATTCCGTTTTGTAGTATATTTGTCTTTTAACTCAAATGAAAATGAAATATTTCTGCGCCTTTATTGTAACGCTGCTTTCCATGCAAATTGGCCATTCACAAAACAGTCAGTTTTGGAAAGGCTACTTTTCCTATAAAGAAATTAAAGACATTTCACAGTCGCCAACCGTTTTTTATGCCGCCGCAGAAAATGCAATTTTCTCTAAAAACCTTGCCACAAATACTCTAAAAACAACCAATACCATAGACGGCCTTTCGGGTCAAACAATTACGGCAATGTACCACAGTCCAACTTTCAACAAAACCATTGTGGGTTATGAAAATGGATTAATGATTATTATAAATGAGGCCGACGGAACGATGTTGAACGTAGTAGACATCATTACAAATGGCGTTAATCAGAATTTAAAAAGAATCAATCATTTTATGGAAAATAGTGGAATTATCTATGTTTCCTGCGATTTTGGAATTGTTCAATACAATTTGGCGACTTTAGGTTTTGGTGACACTTACCGAATTGGCGATTTAGGAACTGAAATGAAAATATCCCAAACAGCCATCTTTAATGGATTTATTTATGCCGCAACAGCTAACGGAATTAGGAGAGCAACTGTTACAAATCCAAATTTAAACGATTACAGCCAATGGTCTGTAATACAAAGCGGAGGATTTTTAGGTGTTGAATCATTTGGAACCGAGTTAGTAGCGGCTGCAAATTGGGGTCAGATATTAAAATTCAACGGAACAGGATTTGTTTCTTTCGCATCACTTCCATCACTAGCTAAAGATTTAAGAATTAGTGGAAGTCATTTATTAGTTACAACCGAAACTAGTCTTTACATTTACAACCAAAATTTAAGTTTGCTGTTGCAAATAAACAGCAGCCAAATCCCCGATATTACGGCTAAATTTACATGTGCCACAATACTCAACGACGTCGTATATATTGGCACAATAGAAGATGGAATCCTAACAACAACACTAACAAATCCTACTGTTTTTAACTCTTTAAGCCCTGACGGCCCTTCACGAAATGCCTTGTTTGCCATCAATGCAACTTCAGGGAATTTATGGGCTGTTTATGGTGGGTATTCTGCAGATTACAATCCATACACCTATGATTTTAATGGATTAAATACCTATGGGTATAGTAAATACTCAGAAAACGGATGGTTGAACACTCCCTACTCTGCCGTTTTGGGAGCAAAAGCGCTTTCGAAAATCACCGTAAATCCGACCAATAGTAATCAAGTTTTCCTCAGTTCTTTCTTTTCTGGATTGCTAAAAGTTGAAAACGATATTCCTGTAGTTTTGTACAATCAAAATAATAGCACTTTAGAATCATTAACACTTAATCCCCCAAATCCTACTTACGTCGACATTAGAATTAATGGAGCTGCATTCGATAAATCAGGGAATTTATGGGTTGGAAATGGCTATTCAAAAAACGGGTTAAAAAAACTAACTCCTCAAAGTGCTTGGTCAAGTGTGCCTATGGAATCTATTTTACAACGCTATTATGAAGACAGTTATGGAGAAGTTGTTGTTGATAAAAACGGCACCAAATGGATGGCTTCAAGCTATGATGGTGTTATTGGATACAATGAAAATGGAAATGTGTTTAAGAAAATATCACTCGGAGCCGAATTAGGAAATCTACCAGTTGTAGATGCTCGAGTAGTTGCAATTGATACAAAAAACCAACTTTGGATTGGAACAACAAGCGGATTGAGAGTGCTTTCAAGCGTAGATCGGTTTTTGACAGATCCTCAATTAACTTCAAATTCCATAATAATTCTCGAAGATGGTTTGGCGCAAGAATTATTATACGAACAATTCATCACCGATATTGTTGTAGATGGAGCCAATAATAAATGGGTAGGAACCGCAGATTCGGGTGTGTTTCAATTTTCTTCCGATGGGCAAGAAACACTACACCGCTTCACTTCTAGCAATTCACCCTTGCCAAGTAACGGCATCAACGACATTGATATCAATCCAACAACTGGGGAAGTTTTCTTTGCCACCGATAAAGGAATGGTTTCCTTCAAAGGAACCGCAACAACAGCAAGTTCTGATTTGAGTCACGTAAATGTATACCCAAATCCTGTGCGACCAGAATTCGAAGGAACCGTAAAAATTAGCGGACTTTTAAATAAATGTACCGTAAAAATTACCGACATCGAAGGAAATCTAGTTTACGAAGAAATCTCAGAAGGCGGAACAATCGAGTGGGACACGAAAGCTTTTGGGAAATACAAAGTAGCTTCAGGAGTGTATATGATTTTTATTTCTGCCCAAGACGGACTAGAAACCAAAGTCAAAAAAGTAATGATTATTAGGTAATTAGGTTTTGAGTCGGTTGGTCATCACAAACTGCAACTTCAAACTTTAAACAAAAAAAATGTTAGTCAAAACCAAAGCCATCGTCATTTCTTCCATAAAATTTCAAGAAAAAAGCTTAATCGTAAAATGCTTTACACTCTCCGATGGCCTAAAATCATACTTTGTTCGCGATGCGTTTTCCTCCCGAAAATCCAATCAAAAAATCGCCTACTTCCAACCCTTTTCAATCCTAGAAGTAGAAGCCATTCACAAAAACAAAGGCACCCTCGAAAACTTCAAGGAAATCAAATTAGCCACTCCTTTTCAAACCATTCATAGCGACATCATAAAAAGCACCATCGTACTGTTTCTCTCGGAAATGATGCATTATTCCATACACGAAGAAGAAAAAAATGAAGCGCTATTTACCTATTTAGAAACCGCATTATTGTGGCTCGATGCCCATGATGATATGGCAAATTTTCACCTCATTTTCCTTTTGGAAGCCACCAAATATTTAGGTTTTTACCCTGATATTTCCGATAACGATTTATTGTTTTTCGAAATGACAGAAGGCATTTTTACTCCTTTCAACGCCATCAGCTCCTTGTCAGAACACGAAACGGCACTTTTCAAAAAACTGCTGAGCCTGAAATTTGACACGGACCAAAAAACCTTTCACATTATTGAACGCCAACTGCTTTTAAAAATCCTAATCGATTACTACAGTTTCCATCTCGAAGGCTTCAGAAGACCCAAATCTCTTGATGTTTTGAAAGAAGTTTTTTCTTAATTTTTGGGCGTGCCCTCGTTTACATCGTTTTGAGTAAATAGCCATTTATCGTTAAACTCGGTCGGGCTT
>CALPQA020000278.1 GCA_943325595.2 Auritidibacter sp. Marseille-P8566 | reverse complement strand
ATTATCGATTATACGGTAACTTCAAACCCTGCAACTTCCCCCGTAACAAGTACAACTTTTCCAATTACGGTTACGGGTTTAACCTATGGGACTTCCTATACATTTTCGGTAGTAGCCAGAAATGCAGTTGGCAATTCGGTTGCTTCAAGTAATTCGAATGCCGTAATACCTGTAAATCCAGCTAATGCCATTTGCGACGGAACTGTTCCTACTACTGTGGTGGAAATTACATCTAGTACTGGAAAAACGTGGATGGATAGAAACCTAGGTGCCAGTCGCTCGGCTACTTCAACCCTTGACTATATGGCTTATGGTTGTTTGTATCAATGGGGTCGGGGAAATGATGGTCATGCGAGTATGAATTATACCTGGTCCCATGGAGGAGCACTTATAAATGGAACAACGACAACTACGTCAGATACTCCAGGAAATGCGTTATTCATTCTAAATGCAGCAGACTGGAGAGTTAGCCCAAATAATTCGTTATGGCAAGGGGTTAATGGGACTAATAACCCATGTCCAGCAGGGTTTCGGATCCCGACATATACCGAATTCCTAAATGAATTCAATGCCTACAATATTACGAATACCAATTCCGCATTTTCAAATGGCCCTTCAGGTGGGTTTAAATTTCCAGCAACGCCAGAAATATATCCAAGTAATTCGTTTTCTATAGGTTATGCTGCTGGATCATTATGGACTAGCACTGTCCAATCGCTAACAGTTTCTATTTCTGATTTCGGTATATCTTATTACAGCGGACAGCGTTGTATAGGAATTCCTGTTCGCTGTATCAAAAATTAGATTTATCAAATGAAAAATATACGATTATTTTATGTCTTGCTTTTAATTTGTAACGTAAGTAATGCCCAAAAGGAATTTGCAATAAATGGAATGATTCCAGAAGCAAAAAACAAAGAAGTGCTTCTCAAAGGATATACTATGATGGGCGATTCATTGCTAAACAAAGTATTTGCCGATGATAATGGAAACTTTGCCATTGCTTATCCTGCTTCCTTTGTTGGGGCGGCAGTGCTAGCAATAAAAGACTCAAAAAGTATTATTGTACTTTTAAATCACGAAAACTTCGAAATGAAATGGCCCGATTTGGAAGCAATAGAATCCATAAAATTCAAGAATTCTCTGGAAAATAATGCTTTTACCGACGGGGTTGCATTGGCACAACAATCCCAAAATATTTTAGCGGGACTTCTATATTTAAAACCAATTTACGAAAAAGAAATACCGTTTTCTATTCAAAAAACAGGATGGATTGACGCCGAAATTGATTTTCGCCAAAAAGCACTTCCTACATTTTTAGCCACTCTTCCCCAAAACGCCTATGCGATTTATTATCTAAAACTCCGCAAATTGTTGCAAGACATGCCTATAACCGCAAATCATTCTATTGAACAAATGCCCAACCACGAAAGGGTTTTCAATGAAATGGATTTTGCAGACAAAAATCTAGTTCAATCGGGTTTGTACAGAGAATTGCTCGATGGTTATTTTTTATTAATGGAAAGCCACGGAAACATAGAGAATGTATGTGCTCATGTCAATTTTAGCACCGATGCAATCTTGAAATCGTTGGAAAATCATCCCGTATTAAAACAAGATGTTGCCGAATATCTATTTCGTCTTTTTGAAAAAAGAAGTCTTTTTCAGGCTGCGGAACATTTGGCGCTAGCCATGCTCAATTCTCAAAATTGTGAAATGGATTCCAAACACGAAGCCTTGTTTGAACAATACCGAAAAATGGCAAAGGGAAAAATAGCACCAAATATTGTTTTTGAGAATGCTTCCAAACCTTTTTCCAAATTATCCGACATTAAAACAAAATATAGATTGGTAGTTTTTGGTGCCAGTTGGTGTAGCAAATGTCAAGAAGAAATACCAAAATTAAAACCCTTTTACAGCGATTGGAAAACCAAATATGATTTGGAAATCGTCTTTGCGTCTTTGGATACAGAACCAAAAAAATACACTGATTTTACAGCAGATTTTCCATGGATTTCTATTTGCGACTATAAAGGTTGGGAATCCAAAGCCGCGGTCGATTATTGTGTTTTCGGAACGCCAACAATGTATTTATTAGATGCCAATCAAACCATTGTGTTAAAACCCATTTCAGAAAAACAAGTGCAAGCTTGGTTGGAAATGGTTGAAAAAAAATAAATAATCAACCACTTTTTTTGTAAATGATATTTAAACAAAAAATAAAATATTCAATACAGAGATTGTAATTCTATATAATAAAAAACGGCTAAAATTTCTTTTAGCCGTTTTTGTTTTCTAGTAGAAAGAAATCTTCCAATATCTAACCTAAAACTCACTCAAGATTTGCGACTCGTGTCGAACTTTTTTTACTTCCTCAGAGCCAAAGGGCTCATCAAGAATGGTGCGAAGATAATCGAAACAGAACCAATTTTTTGACCGTACTCCAATAAACTTTTAAAAAAATAAAGTCTGTCGGACTTTTCCATAATTCCGACATATTTATTTAGAAATAAGAAAACCCAACTAGGTATTAAAGGACTTTCCTAAAGGGTTTGATGTATAATAAAGAGAAATATAATGATAGTAAATGACTATAAAACAGTAGTAGATGTAAGTAAGATAACAGAACAATCAACTAGAAATGTAAGAAGGATAATTAACAGAATAAAGGATGAGGTGGATAATAGACTACTGTTCAAAGATGAAGAACAAAGTACTTGGAACATACACAAAGACTTGTTGCATAAGTTCAAACCTCAGCGAATCAGAGCTAACAAGTTCTATGCCTTGACCATTGACCCATGTGTGAGTTATTCGGAAAAAGACTTACATGAGATAATGAAATATGTAATTGAGTTGATGAGTGACGTTCGTACCGAGTTACATTATGTTGTGGAGCAGAAGAAAGCAAACAATGTGAACCATATTCATTGCTTTGTGAAGTGCACGAATAAGCGTAAACTAATACAAAACTTTCGAATAGCTTTCTCGACAGTGAGCTATCACCAAAGTGCCATTTTCGACCTAGAGAGTTGGAAAGGCTACATTACTAAAGAAAATAACGAAATCAAAACATTAAAAAACTAAAAGATGATAACTATTGAAGAAAAAATAAAAGCGGGTGTTGGACTAGCACCATACAATTTTGAGTTGTTCCACAGATTTAACCCTAGCTTGACAAAAGAAGTTTACAATTATTTGCGAGGGAACAAATCCGAATGGAAAATAATTTGTGGTCACGAAGTGAGGGTGTTATATAGCAATCATTTTCTTGAAGCGAAATCTGATTTAGTGATTGCAAACAAGAATGTATATACAAATAGGTATTCAGCCGAGTATTACTTAAATCCAGAAAATTGGTCATGGATGAACTAGACGATAAAATTAGGGTAAAACAAACACAGGTGTCGGTAGAGAACGACCCAGTTCGAAAACAAGAGTTACAGAAGCAACTTCGAAAACTACAGTTTCAGAAAGAGATTGAGCAAATTAAAAAGAGGATTGAACAGTTAGGGTAAATGTTCGTTACCGCCCTCGTTTTACTAAAAAAACACTTTTGTAAATCCGGGGTATAAATAGCCGTTTAAATTTTTTCGGAATTTTTTGGCTAAATTATTTGTACCTATTGCCCCGTGAGAGTTGTGCAAATGCTATATCGTGTGTGAAGAAAATCGTTGATTTTGGCTCGTTTTACGGGTTTTGTTTTAAGGTGTTCGTTTAGTGTTTCTAAAAATGCAGAAGGATTGTGGTTTCACAATCCTTTTGTTATTTAAGCCATTAGCCTTTTTACTTTCTGCACGGTTCCGCTTGACTTTTCTGTTAGCTTCATGGTGTTTCTTACGGATTGACCTTGGCGAAGAAACTTTACGAT
>CALPQA020000277.1 GCA_943325595.2 Auritidibacter sp. Marseille-P8566 | reverse complement strand
TTTATGTAAAAGTGATGCACCTTTCAAACGGAAATTACATTTGTGATAACTTACTTTCATTTGATTTACTTGTAAACGCTCCCATAATTGCAACAACTCCAACTAACGTATCCTTGTGTTCCGATGCGTCGGGAAATAGCACATTCGATTTAACGAGTCAAACGGGACTAATTTTAAATGGACTACCAACTGCAAATTATAGTGTTACTTATTTCAGTAGCCAAGCCGATGCGCAGAGTAATACAAACGAAATAACAAATCCAACTTCATACATTGCAACACTTGCACAATCACCACAAACAATTTGGGTTCGGATGAGTGCCCTCGCTAATGTAGGCTGTTTTGATATTGTAGACTTTGATATAACCGTTTATCCAAAACCACTAGTTGATGTTTTAACCAATGTCATTGAGTGTCACAGCTATTTTCTCCCAGTTTTAACAAATGGAAATTATTTTACTGGCGCAAATGGAACGGGAACAATGTTGCATTCAGGCGATGAAATACTAACTCCTGGTACTTATTATATTTTTAACGGCCCCGATGCAAATGGATGTACCAATGAAAGTTCCTTTGTGGTTATTTTGACAGATCAATTCGTTTTTCCTTTAACAGGATGCGGAAAATATACTATACTTGCACCACCTAGTGGATTTTTTTACACTGGAATTAGTGGTACTGGAACGCTATTAGCCGCTGGAACAGAATTAACCAGCAGCCAGACCATTTATTATTATGCTGTCATCAATGGAGTTGTATGTCGAGATGAAGCTTTGAATATAACTGTTTTTCCATTACCCCCTGTAGATACGGTTCAAAACGCAATAACTTGTACCTCTTTTAATTTGCCGATTTTAGTAAACGGAAATTATTTTACAGGGTCTGGCGGTTTGGGAACTGCTTTATTTGCAGGAGATTCCATTACTTCTAGTCAAACAATCTACGTATATGCTTTTGATGGTCAATGTCCGAATGAAAAATCATTTAATGTCACAATTATAGATACAAGCATTTATGTTCCAGTAACTAGTTGCGGTAGTTTTTCGCTTCCAGTGGTTCCTGTTGGTAATTATTATGATGCGCCTTTGGGCGCAGGGACACTTATTCCTGCAGGAACATCAATTACAACTTCCCAAACTGTATATTATTATGCTGTCACAACTACAACTCCAAATTGTACTGATTTCTTAAATTATGCAATAACGATTAACCCTTTACCACCTGTCGATTCTCCTGTAAACCGTTTGGAATGTGAAAATTATACTCTGCCAACGTTAACCGATGGGAATTATTTCACTACAACTGGCGGAGTGGGACCTTTGAATGCTGGTGCTGTTATTTCAGCAACTCAGACACTTTATGTTCATGCAACTTCAACTCTTGGATGCACAAATGAAAAAAACTTTACCATTGAAATTAGGGAAAAACCTTTAGTAGATAACTTTACAGATGTGTTTTCTTGTACTGACTTTGTTCTTCCTGTACTAAGAAACGGAACCTATTATACTTCAATGGGTGGACCAAATGGAACAGGAACACAACTTGCGCCGGGAACCACAATTTCGACGAGTCAAAGAATTTATATTTACAATTCTTGGGCTGATTTCCCAATTTGCGATAATGAAAGTTTCTTTAGAGTAGATTATAGCGGAATTGATGTAGGTACATTTGCCGATATTAATGCTTGCGATAGCTATACATTACCCGCTCTTACCATTGGCGATTATTATTCCCAACCCAACGGAGTAAATCCAATTGCGGTAGGAACTATAATAACCACGTCTCAGACTATTTATGTTTACAAAAGTGTAGGAACTCGTTTGACGTGCACCGATCAGGATGATTTTTTAGTGAACATTACAACAACCCCTACATTACCTTCCTATCCAAATGTTCAAGCGTGTGGTAATTATGTGCTTCCAGCTTTAGCATTAGGAAATTATTTTTCTGGAAGTAACGGAACAGGCACTTCTTATGTAGCAAATCAGAGTATCACCTCCTCTCAATTGATGTATGTTTATGCAGCAGCGACAACAAATGCAGCATGTTCGGTTCAAGATGACTTTAATATAACGGTATATCCTCTTAGAAACTTAATACTTAATAATGGGGTAATTTGTGTAGATAATAGTACTGGGGCATTGCTCAAATCCTATAGAATAATTTCGGGGTTAAATCCTGCTGTTTTTACTGTTAAATGGTATTTAAACGGCATTTTAATGGGGACTGGAGTAAATTATAATGCAACACAAGAAGGAACTTATGATGTAGTTATCATTAAAAACACACCTGATATTGGAAATGATTGCGGTTATAATCCCTCAACTGTAATTGTAGAAAAATCAAGTGGTGCCATTGCAACCGTATCCGTTTCAGGAGCTTTTGAAGATAGTATTGATGTGATTGTAGATGTAACGGGAGGGCTTGGAAATTATGAATTCCAAATAGATGGTGGTGCATTTCAAACTGATCCCGTTTTTCATGATGTAGCTTCTGGAACACATACTATAAATGTCGTTGATACTAAAGGGGAATGCACTAAAGTTTCCCTACTTGCACATGTAATAAAATACCCAAATTATTTTACACCAAACGGCGACAGTTACCACGACACATGGAATATTACCGACTTGGCATTTCAACCCGATGCTGTAATTTACATTTATGATCGCTATGGGAAGTTTATTAGGGAACTCAAAGCAAATGGACCAGGATGGGATGGAAATTATAATGGAAATCCGCTTCCTTCAACAGATTATTGGTTTCAGGTTTTTTATAAACTAAATGGAACCGCTCAGGAATTTAAATCCCATTTTAGCATGAAGCGTTGATATTAGAGTTTTTTTATTACATAAGTCACAATTCCCCATATTATCAATTGGTTTTCTTCGGTGACTTTTATAGGTGAATAATTTGGGTTTTCGGGCATTAGATACAAACATTCTTTTTCAACGAGAATGCGTTTTACGGTAAACTCCCCATCAATGAAACAAATTGCAATTTTGTTGTTTTGAGGTTCTAAACTTCTGTCAACAACCAAAACATCTTTGTCATTTATTCCTGCATCAATCATCGAATTCCCTTTGACTTTTATATAAAAGGTAGCCAATTGATTTTCACTTAATTCCTTATTTAAGTCGATATTTGTTTCCATAAAATCGGCCGCTGGCGATGGAAATCCAGCTGACACTCCTTCTTTTATAAAAGGGATTTTTAATTCACTTTCATAATCTGGAAGAAAAAAAGTTAGTTTCGGGTTTTTATTTATTGACATTTTATTTCTAGGATATCTTTAAAATTGGTGGTGAATTTACGTGATAAATGATTTTGCTTCATATTCCACGTAAGGTTTAAATTTTGGGAGGCCAACTTCACTTTTTTGTCACCAATCTTTTTATTCAGAGAATCAATGGATTTCATTAATGCCAAATGTTTAGGGTTTTCCTCTTCAAATAATTGAAATTGTTTTTGATCTTCGGGAATAAATTCTGTGACAATTACTCCTGCCTTTTTGAACTTAATATTTTCATTTCCGAAATATAATTTTTTTAATATATCGATAGCAACATTCGAAATCGTTAAGGTTGAATTTGATGCATAAGGCAATGTAACTGCCATATTAAAATAATATTTAGACGTTTTTATAGTGTGCCTATCGATTACCAACATTACAATTATTGTATGGCAACACGAATTTTGCTTCCGTAATTTTTCGGCACAAATTGAAGCAAAAGTTGCCACGCGTTCTCGCAATAAATCAAAGTCAGATATTTGTTTTGGGAAACTTCTTGTGGTGGCGATACTTTTTTTCTGATTCGGAATAGGTTCTAAATCTAAAACTGATTTTCCTTCCAATTCATATTTTAGTCGAAGCCCAAC
>CALPQA020000276.1 GCA_943325595.2 Auritidibacter sp. Marseille-P8566 | reverse complement strand
TACCAATTCTGGTAAATGCTTTGGCCATTGCTGACCAGCGTTTCATTTTTCTACCTTTTCGGAATTCAAAAGCTCTTCCCATTTCTAATAATTTTTATAGTTGCAAAAATAACTTTTTCAATTTCAATTGCAATATCAATTTCAATATTTAATGCATTTTATATAATCTGTGCCAATCTGTAAAATCTGTGTTATTTTTATTGCCATTGTTATTGCAATTGCAATTGCCATTTTTCTTATTTCTTATAAAAAGGCAACTTAATCACCTTTGCAGGAACGTCATTTTTTCTGATTCTAATAAAGATCTCACTGTCAACTGTTGAAAATGCTGTTGGTACATAACCCATTCCGATACCAACATTCATTGATGGCGACATGGTTCCTGAAGTTACAATCCCAATTACAGTTCCGTTAGCATCTACAATTTCGTAATCATGACGAGGTACTGCGCGTTCTTGCATTTCAAAAGCTACTAATTTTTTAGTAACACCTGCTTCTTTTTGTTGTTTCAAATTTTCTGAATTGGTAAACTCTTTTGTGAACTTTGTAATCCAACCCAATCCAGCTTCTAGTGGCGAAGTAGTGTCGTTGATATCGTTTCCATACAAACAGAATCCCATTTCCAAACGCAACGTATCACGAGCTGCCAATCCGATAGGCTTGATTCCAAAAGCAGCACCTGCTTCAAAAACTTTGTTCCAAATGGTTTCCACTTGGTCGTTCTTGCAATAGATTTCAAAACCACCAGAACCAGTGTATCCTGTAGCAGAGATAATTACGTTGTCAAAACCTGCAAAATCCGCTACTTCAAAATGATAATACGCAATTGCCGATAAATCAATTGAAGATAAAGATTGCATGGCTTCAACGGCTTTAGGACCTTGAATCGCCAATAAAGAGTAGTCGTCCGAAAGGTTTTTCATTTCTACACCCAAATCATTGTGCGATGAAATCCAATTCCAATCTTTGTCAATATTTGAGGCATTTACAACCAATAAATATTCTTCCTCTTTCATTTTATAGACAATTAAATCATCTACAATTCCACCTTCATTATTTGGCAAACAAGAATATTGCGCTCTTCCAATGGTTAAAGTTGCGGCATCATTAGAAGTTACTTTTTGGATTAATGCCAAAGCATTTGGGCCCGAAAGTAAAAATTCCCCCATGTGAGAAACATCAAAAACACCTACAGCATTTCGCACTGTTTCGTGTTCGGCATTGACACCTTCATATAAAATGGGCATATTGTAACCTGCAAACGGAAGCATTTTCGCTCCCAAACTTTCGTGAACGTGCGTTAGGGCTGTATTTTTCATTGTCTTGTTAGCTTTTATTTAGTGCGGCTAATTTATTCATTTTTTATGGAGTGACAATGTTTTTTTTGGAGCTATTTGCTTCGCCAGTTCGCTTTGCTCGTGTCCAGCTATACGTTTCAATCCACGCCCAAAACCGTGGGATTTCCATTGCAAACGAAGTTCACTGAACTCCGATTAAAATTAGAAATAGGTGAAGTAATCTGGGCTAGGGTATTTGTTTAACGAGAACAAACTGATTTTCAATTCAATTTTGCTAGAATTGAGTGCTTTGATAAAGCATTCATTTTCTATTATTTAACGCTTCAAAAACGCCTTGAATTCTTCGTAAGTTTTGATTTTAATTCGCAACTTTTCTTTATTCAACACACTTTCGATTTGAGTTGGAATAGGAAGTTTTACTTTCAAAATAGGTTCTACAACGTCTAAGAACTTAATAGGATGTGCCGTTTCTAGAAAAATTCCAATTGAATTTGGGTAGTTTTGTAATTCCTTTTTCAAACCAAGATACCCAACAGCGCCGTGAGGTTCGGCAATATATCCTGAGTTTTTGTAGATAGTTTCTAAAGCAACTTCGGTTTCGGCATCCGAGAAAGAATATGAAGAAAAATCTTTTTTAAATTCCGACAAATCGTTTTTATACATTTCTTGAATCCGAATAAAATTACTTGGGTTTCCAACATCCATTGCATTAGAAATAGTTGCTATGGATGGTTTTGGGTCGTACAATCCTGCTTCTAAAAATCTAGGAACGGTATCATTTACATTCGTTGAAGCAACAAAATGTTCAATTGGCAAGCCTAATTTTTTTGCAATGATTCCAGCACAAATATTTCCAAAATTACCACTCGGACAAGAAAACACAAGAGGTTTGTTCTCTGATTTCAATTGCTTGTAGGCAAAGAAAAAGTAAAACATTTGGGGCAACCAACGCGCGATATTTATAGAATTCGCTGAGGTTAAATTTTTATAGTCTAGGCTTTCGTCTAAAAAGGCTTTTTTAACCATGTCTTGACAATCATCAAAAACACCATCAACTTCCAGTGCTGTAATATTCTGTCCTAAAGTCGTCAATTGTCGTTCTTGAATGTCACTCACCTTTCCCGAAGGATATAAAATGACAACATCAACGCCTTCAACACCTAAAAAGCCACTGGCAACTGCACCTCCCGTATCTCCAGAAGTAGCAACGATTACGGTGTTTTTTGCTCCTTTTTTATCCGAATTAAAATACGCCAAACAACGCGACATGAATCGTGCGCCTACATCTTTGAACGCCATTGTAGACCCGTGAAATAATTCTAAGGAGTAGATATTGTTTTCAACTTTCACCAATGGAAAATCAAAACACAAGGTTTCAGCGATAATTTGTCTCAGATTTGCTTCTGGAATTTCAGCACCTACAAATTGCTGGATTGCTTGAAATGCAATTTCTTCGTTAGTTAGCGTTTCTATTGCTTCAAAAAAAGAATTCGGAAGTGGAGTGAGGCTTTCAGGAAAATACAATCCTCTGTCGGGTGCTAATCCTTGAATTACAGCTTCTTGAAAAGAAACTTTTGGTGCGTTATGGTTTAAACTGTAGTATTTCATTTTTTTTATAGCTATATGCAGAAAGCTTTAAGCGATAAGCCATTGCCTATTGCAATAAAGCGTTTTGCCTTTATATTATTTTAATCCCTTCTGAATTTACTTTTGAAACATGAATCTCATAAGGGTAATCGGTATTGTCATAAACGGTACGCATTGCATCGGCCACTTTATTTGCGGTTTCAATTCCTTTGCTCAAGGCAAATATGGAAGGTCCTGAACCTGAAATTCCAGCACCCAAAGCACCATTTTCTATTGCGACTTTTTTAATTACATCAAATTTTGGAATGAAAGGCCCACGAAGTGGTTCCACAATTGCATCATGAAGCGAACGACCAATCAAATCATAATCAGAGGTGTACAATCCCGCGATTAATCCACCCAAGTTTCCCCATTGTACTATGGCACTTTTTAAAGGAACCATAGGTTGCAAAACAGCCCGCATTTCTGAAGTTTTCAATTCTATTTGCGGGTGAATTACCGTTGCAAACAATTCTGATGGACTTTCTATTTTGATAATATCCAGTGGTGTGTTGCTGCGAACTAGCGTAATTCCGCCCAAAATCGCAGGTGCAACATTATCAGCATGTTCACTTCCGCTGGCCAAAGCTTCACCTTTCATAGCGAAATGAACCAACTCTTTCCGAGTAAACGGTTTCCCGATGAGTTCATTTATCCCGAAAACGGCTCCTGCTGCACTTGCTGCCGAACTTCCAATTCCGCTTCCTGCTTTTATGTTTTTGTAGATTTCAATATCAAAACCAAACTCATAATTTACAGCTTCTAAAAGCGCCAAACCAGCAACTCCTGCAACATTTTTTGAGGTTTCTAAAGGCAAATCGGCACCAACTATTTTTGTAATCCTAATGCCTTTTACATCTGATTTTCTAATTATCATTTCGTCACCAGTAGCTTCCAAACACAATCCGAGGACATCAAAACCACAGGATATATTGGCAATTGTAGCGGGGCAAAATATTTTTATTTCATTCATTTTTAT
>CALPQA020000275.1 GCA_943325595.2 Auritidibacter sp. Marseille-P8566 | reverse complement strand
ATGAAAATGTTGCCAGGAATGACTGTTATCAATACGTGTGACTACAATCAAACCAAAGCAGCGACATTGGCAATTGCCAATCATCACGGACCGGTTTATTTGCGTTTTGGTCGTCCAGTTGTGCCTAATTTCATGCCTGCCGACGAGCCATTCGAAATTGGGAAAGCCATTGTTTTAAATGAAGGTACAGATGTTACCATTGTTGCAACAGGACATTTAGTTTGGGAAGCTTTATTGGCTGCAGAAGCCTTAGAAGAAAAAGGTATTTCTGCCGAAGTAATCAATATCCATACTATTAAACCTTTAGATGAAGCTGCGATATTAAAATCGTTGGCAAAAACTAAATGTATTGTAACTGCCGAAGAGCACAACATCTTGGGAGGATTAGGGGAGAGTGTTGCAAGAGTATTGTCTTTAAATCATCCTGCTCCACAAGAATTTGTTGCCGTTCAAGATTCTTTTGGCGAAAGCGGAACTCCAGCACAATTAATGGAAAAATACAAACTAAACAATCAAGCAATTGTTGCCGCAGTTGAAAAAGTTGTAACGAGAAAATAATTGAATTTTACGATAAAAAAATCCCATTCTTAACGGAATGGGATTTTTTTATGAATTAACTTTTATTAATTAGTGATTGTCTTTGTCTAGATAATTTGGAATTCCATCACCATCGGTATCTTCAAAAATGATTGTACCGTTTGGATTTTTATGAATTTCCTTTTTAGTCAAATAATGGTCGCCATCATCATCAAGGTCATACATGTTTGCAAACCCATCACCATCACTATCATATTTTTCTGGTTTTTGACCAACAACTGTTGGGTCAACCTCATCTTTAGATAAGATTCCATCTCTATCATGGTCTCTGTACCGTTGACTTTTCAATTTAAAACTGAAAATCAGTGGTGAATACGAAGGAATATAAGCAGATGGTATTTGGTTGTAATATCCTAATCCTGAAGGAAGAAACATTACTCCAGCACCAAAGTTTGAAAATGTAGTTGGATTTGGACCTTCAGTAGTATCGTAAGTTCCCGTTTTAAATAATGGAATTATTTCTCCCCATCCTGCAACCACAGTTTGCAATTGAAACCAAATTGGACTTTCAGAATAATCAAATTGACCGTCTGTGGTAAGAATTCCTTTATAGGAAACATAAACAGAATCTACCGCAGTTGTGCTTTGATTGGTTCCTTCACGAAGTTTTAAATAATATACTTTGTAGTTTACTTTATGATCGTCATTTTGAACCATTTTGAATTGTAATGGGTACGTTTGTTGCAAACGAATTGACTGTTGCGTTCCTCCAACTGGAATTTTTGTCATGGTTACATTATAATCCGCATCAACTGTAATGTAATGGGTATCAATGTATTTATTAATCGAATCCATATCAGCAGCATTCTGAACTACATAATCTTTAAGTGCAACTGAAGAAGTGGTATCGTTCTTTGTACAAGAAGCAATTGTTATTCCAATTACAAGAAATAAAACTATTTTGAAATATTTATTCATTATTTATTTAATTTTAAGACCGCAAGATACAATATTGATTTATTTTTGTAATCAATTTAACTTTGATTTTAGAAAAAAAATATGAGAATAGATAAGTTTTTATGGTGCGTTCGCTATTACAAAACCCGAAATATGGTTACAGAGGCCTGTAAAAAAAATCATATTACTGTGAATGGCTTGGTCGCGAAACCATCAAAGGAAGTATTTCCAACTGACAAAATCACTTTTAGAAAAGACCAAATCACACAAATTATTGTCGTTTTAGATATCCCGCCAAATCGTGTTGCAGCCAAATTAGTTGACATTTATAGAAAAAATGAAACGCCACCGGAAGTATTCCAACATTTAGAACTTTTGAAATTATCAAAAGAACATTACCGAAAAACAGGGGATGGGCGACCTACAAAGAAAGACCGAAGAGATTTAGAAGATTTTGGAAATGAAACCAATGATGACGATGAAACTGAATAAAGAGTATTGGGAGGAGCGCTATGAAAAAGGGGAAACTGGTTGGAATGTTGGTAAGATAACCACTCCAATTAAAGAATATATCGATCAGCTGAAAGACAAGAACATAAAAATTTTAATTCCTGGCGCTGGAAATGGCTATGAGTTGGAATATTTGATAGAAAAGGGTTTCAAGAACTCCTCCGTGGTTGATTATGCCACAACTCCATTAGAGAATATTAAAAAAAGAATTCTAGAATTAGATAAAAGCCAAATTATTAATGCCGATTTTTTTGAATTGGAAGGAAAATATGATTTAATTATTGAGCAAACTTTTTTCTGTGCTTTAAATCCAGATTTGCGACAAGCCTATGTTCAAAAAATGAAAGCATTGTTAAATCCCAACGGCAAGATTGCAGGTTTGTTATTTCAATTCCCATTGACTTCTGAAGGGCCACCGTTTGGAGGTTCTGTAGAAGAATACGTTTCGCTATTTCAGAATGATTTTAATATTGTTATAATGGAAACTGCCCATAATTCTATTGCCCCTAGAGCAAATAAAGAGTTGTTCGTTATTTTTGAAAGGAAATAAGTAAGATTAAGGAACTACTGGAAACGCAGCGTTTTTATAAGCTCCTAAATCAGGTGGTAATGATCGTGTAATTCCTAGAATATCTAGCATAATTAAATAGGCCGGATTTCCTTTTGCAAAAGCAGCTGATGAATTATCGATCTTGAGTTTGTTTTGATTGGCATTCAAAAATTTAGGGTCTTGATTTCTGATAATATTCGTATAATGAGCCACATCATTGTCAAATAAATACAAAGGATTATTCGAAAACTGATTTCCTACATTATTAAATTTCAACAAGCAATTATTGAATTGATAATTGAAATTGGCACCGTCTTTTTTATCCAAAATCATTTCAACTTGGTTGGATCCATAAATAATACAATTATCAAATTCTGCTTGATTCAATGCAATTGGAATAACAATTTCTCCATCTTTTTTTTTATTACTCACTAAAACCGCAACTTGTTTCGAACTTTGCCAGTTGTTGTTGAAAGTACAATGTTTAAAAAGATAGGAACCTCCTTCGGTACAAGCGATACTTGCCTGTCCAGCCGAATTAATAACAAGATTGGTTCCCTCAATTTTTGCAGTTCGGGCTAAAATCCCAATATTGGAGCAATTGTAAATCTGAGAATTATCGATTTTCAAAGTCGTATTTGTAGCATTTACAACATCTCCAACAAAAATACCGACCGTAGCATTTTTCAATGTAAGATGATTAATAGTATTGTTTACACTACCTTGACTCATCCAAATTAAACCCCATTGCCCAGGAACATCCGAAAATCCGGGTTCCAATCGGTCGCCTTCAAAAATCACTTCTTTTTCTAACGCCGCAGTACTTGAAACTTGCCCGTTTACTTTTAGCGTACCTGCATTTCCTACAATAATTCCTGAATTGGCATGAAAATGAATTCGTGCGCCAGCATCAATAGTAAGTGTTTCCCCACTCGGAATGCCTGCGTAACCATAAATCACATAGGGTTTATTGTTTGTCCAATGGTATTCATCGTTATGGTCATTGTGGTCTAAAACGAAACCATAAATGCTGTCTTCGCCAAATGGCAATGCTTCATACGAAACCGCGCCAGTTGTAGCATCAACATATTTTTGAGGATATAAAAATACCGCATCTTGAATTAAAGTTACCAATTCAACAGTTTGTAAATTACTATCTGGATCAAACTGAATTTTATCGGTATAAAGAAAATCGGTAGCATTAGCATCTGCAATTTCGGCAGTAGTTTCAATGAAAATGTACATGCTGTCTTTTGCCAAAAGTTCTACATTATGAAATATTTTTCCATCACCATGACCGCTATTGTCGGCATCTTCGCCCTCCATTCCGTCAACGGTAATTCTGTATTTTGACGCAGTTCCTTT
>CALPQA020000274.1 GCA_943325595.2 Auritidibacter sp. Marseille-P8566 | reverse complement strand
GTTAAATTCATAGCGAATTTTAGCATTTTTATGGATGTTGGTGATTTTTGAAGAATTTCCTGTGCCCATTCAAAAGCAGTATTTTCCAATTCATCGTGAGGAATTACGGCATTGACCATTCCCATATCCATGGCTTCTTGAGCAGAATAATTTCTACCGAGGAAGAAGATTTCGCGTGCTTTTTTCTGACCTACCATTTTAGCCAAATAGGCCGAGCCATAACCACCATCAAAACTCGTTACATCGGCATCTGTTTGTTTGAAAATGGCATGTTCTTTACTCGCCAAAGTCAAATCGCAAACTACATGCAAACTATGTCCGCCACCAACTGCCCAACCTGGAACAACGGCAATGACTACTTTTGGCATAAAGCGAATTAGACGTTGTACTTCTAAAATATTCAAACGGTGTTGTCCATCGTCACCTACGTATCCTTGATGTCCACGCGCATTTTGATCGCCACCGCTACAGAAAGAATAAATCCCGTCTTTAGACGAAGGCCCTTCTGCAGAAAGTAAAACAACGCCAATAGATGTGTCTTCTTGCGCATCATAAAAGGCCTTGTACAATTCAGAAGTAGTTTTTGGTCGGAATGCATTTCGAACGTCAGGACGATTGAAAGCGATTCTGGCTACTCCATTGTATTTTTTATAGGTTATGTCTTCAAACTCTTTAACCGTTTTCCATTCTATGGTATTCATAATCGAACTATTTTAGTGTAAAATTAAGGCATTTTTTGCTTTTTATTGCACGTTCAAAAAAATATAATTGATGAACTTCCCTCTTTTGAGGGTTTCAAGTTAAAATCGATTTTTAAGAACATAAAAAAAGAGGCCCAAAAGCCTCTTTATTTTAAAATATAATATGTTTAAACTATTCGATTTCGAAAGTCTGACTTACGTTATTTCCAGCATTTCTAGCATTTAAAGCATTACCATTAGCATCAATCACAAAAGCAACATAGTGCATGTTTGCTACAACATAACTTGATGGAATAGTATATGTAAATGATCTTGAATAGGTGTCATTTAAATTTGTAGGGGTAGGAATACCATCTCCTAAGATACTTAAAGTTAAAAAACCTCTTAATACATCATCATAGTCAAAATTAACAATTGGGTTTACACCACCATAATAGCTTGTTGAATTGGTTTGATTGTATACTAAATTGTCTTGAAGTGCATAAACTACTAATTTTAAATTAGAGAAGTTTTGTCCAAATTTAACGTTAACATCAACTGTTGCTGTATTTCCAGACAAAGTAGTATTCATTGCCAATCCAACTCTTGGATTAATACCCGAAGTTAAATTAACGGCTTGAGTAATATTACTCGTTTCTGGATAAGCCCATTCAGTCTTTCTGTTTAACATTCCAGTTGGATATCCTTGAAGACCAATTAAACTTTCTAAAGTTGAAGCAGGCGCATAATTGTAAGGGTCATTACCTCTGTGGATAGAAACTACTACTGCATCTGAAGTTTGTGCGCGAACTTGTTCAATTGCGTAGGCAATTCTAGGGCAATATTGACACCAAGTTCCTGTATAATCTTCAATCAAAACTCTTTTATTAAAGTTTATTGCTTGTTGAACAGTTATTTGAACAGTTGGTGAAGTTAACGTTACATTAGCAGGTGTTACATAAGTTGCATAAACTGACAACGTTCCAGCTGTTGTAGCTGTAAACGTATTTGCAGCAATAGCGGTTGTGTTAACAAAAACTCTTGAATTTGCAGTCAAATCAATCATATTACTACCTGTAATGGTAAAATTTAATGCATCTCCTGTCATTGCCTCAAGAGAATTTGAAGTCAATGCAATACTCGTTAGTGCAGCGGTTACATTTACAACAATAATTGGAGATGATTTTCCAGAAAAAGTAGCTTTAACTGAATATAGACCTGCTGAAGTTGGAGTAAAAACATGCCCTGTAATTGGTTCGTTGTTCACAATAATAACAGCCTCTGAAGAAACGTTAGTTCCCGCATTAGTTACAACAGAAAAAGTAAAGGTTTCTCCTGTTAATCGGTCTTGAAAGTCAGAAGAAATTGAGATAGATTGCACTCCAGAACCACCATTACCAGAATCGTCTTTGCTGCAAGAAATAAACATTCCAAAAGCTAGGAATGCTAAAAATAGGTGTAGTTTTTTCATAAAAAATAGTTAGATATGGGATTTTAGTTATTACAAATAAAATGATTATTTTCGTATTAAATGTAATATTTATTCTTTATTTGTAAATTATTATCAATTTAATGCATTCAATCATGAAAAAACTAATTTTAATTTTGGTTCTTACTTTTAGCGTTCCCTTTTTCGCACAACATCAAATGCCAAATGTTGCTTTGAAAAATCTTAAGGGGGAAATTGTAAATTCTAATTTAGATTTTCAAAAAAAGGATGTTTTGTATGTATATTCATTTTGGGCAACATGGTGCGCACCTTGCGTTCAAGAATTAGATGCAATTAGTGATGTCTATGGAGATTGGAAAAGTAAAATCAACATTGAAGTAATCGCTGTTTCTGTAGACGATGCAAGAACTGAAAAAAGAGTAAAACCTTTAGTAAACGGAAAAGGATGGGAATACACAATCCTTTTAGATACCAATCAAGAACTTAAAAGAAGCTTGTCAATTGCAAATGTACCTTATATTGTAGTTGTAAAAAACAACCAAATTGTTCATATTCAAAATGGACACTCTGCAGGTGGCGAAATGGAATTCTTTGAAAAATTAAAAAGTTTATAAAATGAAAAAAATTACACTGTTTATTGCAATTTGCACTTCCATATCGCTATTTTCTCAAACAGATACCAAAGTAGAAAAAATTAAAGGTCACTTATTTGGAGGATTTGAGTCGAATTCGCAATGGTATTTGAATGATGTTAATAGAGAAATCGAGCATCCAGATAAGCCTATACGATCAAATAATTATCTTTTAATAAATTACAATTATGGCAAATGGACCGCAGGTATTCAAGCCGAATCGTATGCGCCTAAAGCTTTACTAAATTATAATCCAAAATACGAAAATACGAACATTGGAACTTTTTATCTCAATTATAAATCGGATAAATTAGACGTTACAGCAGGCCATTTTTATGAGCAATTTGGAAGCGGATTGTTATTAAGAAGTTGGGAAGACCGAGCTTTAGGAATAAACAATGCCATTCGTGGTGGTAAAATAACGTATCGTCCCAATCAAAACTTGATGTTTACCGGTTTGTATGGAAAACACCGAACAGGATTTGAAGTGAGCAAAGGAACTATTTACGGATTCAATTCAGACATTAATTTATCGGGATTGTTCAAAATTGAAAGTTCAGAAGTATCGGTTGGCTTTTCTTATGTTGGAAGAGATGAAAAAACGACTTTTACAAATCCAAATTTCAAGGAACTTACCAATGCATTCGCTGGAAGATTGAACTTCAGTCGCAATGCGTTTTATTTTTCTACAGAGTATAATTTCAAATCGGATGATGCTATTTTATACCCAAATACCATCAACAATACTTTCATAAAACCAGGAAGTGCGTTGTTAATGAATTTCGGTTATACCAAAAAGGGAGTTGGCCTAGATGTTTCCCTTCGAAGAATTGAAAACATGAATTTTTTATCCGAAAGAAATCCTGAATATTTTTCGCCAGAACAAAATAGTTTGGCCTACAACGACCGAATCATGAATTTTATTCCAAGTTTGACCAAGCAACACCATTCTAATTTGGCTAATATCTATGTATTTCAAGCACAAAAAAGTGTGAGTATTGTTGCCGATAATGGCATTGCAAAGGCAGGAGAAATTGGTGGTCAAATGGATTTTTTCTATGAATTCAAAAAAGGCACCGCTCTTGGAGGCAAAAACGGAACTAAAATTGCACTTAATGCTTCTAATTGGTTTAATTTAAAAGGAGATTATACTATTTTCCCTCCTGATTAT
>CALPQA020000273.1 GCA_943325595.2 Auritidibacter sp. Marseille-P8566 | reverse complement strand
CTGGATTACACCTTTGAAGAGCTTGTTCTATGACTGTTATCATTGTGAATTATTTTAAGTATAACAATAAATTATTAGTACAACGAATATTGAAAAGCTAAATTAAATGCTTTTATCATCTTCAATTCTTATACTTACTTCTTCTCTTAGCTTAATATTTGAATGCAAAAAGTTTCTATCTGCCAATAGCCTTGACACTTCATTATAAACTTGATTTTGAGCTTTTGTATCTCTGATGGTTACTATAAGGGTAAAATCCTGATTTAATTCTTCACCATCTTGAATTGCTAATGTTTCAGCAAAATCTCTATAAGTTCCTTTAATTTTAGCATACCACTTTCTATTTCGTGATAAACTATCACGTTGTCGAGCATCTTTCATTTCGCATAGATTAACCGAATATTTTTTAATAGGCTGGTATTTTTTTCCGTAATTAAGTAGTACTCTTTCACGTGCATATTCGCTCTCAGTATCTTTAATGTGTGCACTTTTATAATTAGAATCAAGTAAAACATTTTGCGTGTCGTCTGGACCTATTTCATTGAGAATATTGGCTTTAGTCGTGTCACGATTCTTTATATTTTCATAAGTTCCAAACATTAACTCTAAATTAGATTGGCAATATTCTGCCCCTTGCTTTTCTCTTAAGACTGGTTGACCGACTAGTGTTATTTTAATTTCTCCATAGAAAAAGCCATCATCGTCTATCAAGCTCTCAGGAAATGGGAAGTCAAGGATTTCTATAAATTCACCACGAGTAATATTTTCTTGCAAAATCAATGTTATTTCGTGAGGATCATTATATATTATTTCATCTGCTGAATCAGGAATTCCAAAACCCATTTGATTCACTCTTTCACTGATAGGAAGGCTAATCCCTGTTGGATATTTTGCAGAATGAATGGCTAAAGCTTTTAAAAGAGTCGGATTAAAAGTTTCATTAATTTTAAAATTTAATTCAGATAATAATGAAGTTACTCTTGGAGTTGCGAAACTTGTTCCAATAATTTTCACAGAATTACCATTATGCGCTATAGCATTAACTCCATTTTGAATTGTTTTTCTTCCATTTAACCCAGCATTCCCGCCAAAAGATACCAAATCAGGTTTAATACTATTTGCTGGACCAGGACCAATTCTTGTAAATGGTGATGGATGATTAATATCAGCTATATCATGTTTGTTTTTTGAATGAGCAACTGAACCAACAACCAATGAACGTACTGAATCACCTGACCTTGCCACTCTGCTTTTGGGATAACTTTTTTCAAAGTTTCTACAATTTCCAGTAGATTTGCAAATAATCACATCATTTGCTAATTGAATATCGTCTAATGCCTTTCCAAAATCTGAAAAATCATTAATGTCTGATTCAGCTGCAGTGCCTAATGATAAATTCCAAATTTTAATATAATTATTTTTCTTTATTGCTTCTCTAATATTTTCTACTAATTCATCTTCATCTATTGATTCTTGTTTTTGATCTGGAAATACTGTTGCATCAAAAATTTTGCATCCTGTATTACCAGTCCAATTTTTACCTTGCAATTGATCCCCATAAAGTATTATGCTAGAAACACAAGAACCGTGCATTGGGTCAATCAACTCATCAGGATATGAAGAGAATTTGTCATCAAGTAACCAAGGTGCTAAATATGCATTTTTAGAGACACCTGAATCTAAAACTCCAACAATTGGATATTCCACACCTTCTGTTGGTGTTTTTATATCAACAGTATTCTCAGATTCAATACTATCTGTTTCTACCTGATATTTAGGCATAAAAGTTATAGATTCTAATGCTTCAAAATCAGAGATACTATCTAAAACTGCTTGTGAAGCATTTTTAATTTTAAATATTATTAATCCTGGAGAATAATTTACTTCTTTTACTTCGATGTTAAATTCATTACAATATTTAATGAAAGCAATTTTGACTGCATTGTTAATTTCATAATTTAAAAAGTCAATTAATGAAATTTTGACCGCTTGGTTTTCTTCAATATCCACTATAAAAGGTTTGAAAATTTCCATTGATTCAATAGCAGAAATACCACGTGGATTTTTTAGATAATTAGCAATATTGCTTTTTATCTGTAAACCTTCTTCAATACTATCAACTTTAACAATTGCACAATTTGAATCAAGAAAGCCAATGATATTGTTTTTGGTTAATTTACCATTAAAAATTTTCTGAATATCTTTTCTATGTGATTTAGCAATTGCATTATCATCAATATCAATTTTTAACGTAGCAGGAATAAAACTTCTTGAAGTTTTACGGTTTTGAAAAACATCAATTAATTCATTAATAGGTTCGATAAAACTTTCTGCTCTTTCAGCAAGTAATTGTCCAGACAACTCCCATTTCGGAATATTATCTCCACCGCCACCTTCAACTCTTCTGTCGTCAATTTTTTGCCTTTTTTGAAAAAGCTTAATTGGTAAATTTTTCTTTGCCATCTTATTCTACATTTAAAGCATTTCTAACTTGTCTTATTGATATATCTAAATAATTCGCTATTTGTTTTTGAGGAATATGACTTTCATTTAGAAACTTAATCATTTCCTCTGATGAAAATCTGTTGTTGTTTTTATATTTAAAATACTCTGAAAAAATATCTTCATATTCAAAAACAGACTTCTTAATAATAGAATTGTAATATGCACTATTGATAATCTTTGTGATTTCAGAATGTGATAGATTGTTCATATACGATTTAACCATCTCAAATTTTTTATCATCGGTGGCCAAATTCGAACCTATTTTTTCAAAATATTTTTCAACTAAATTTTTTATTTCATCAGAATTTGGCTTATTCACATTCACTACTTTTTCAAATCTTCTCCAAATTGCACTATCTAATAATTGTTCATGATTTGTTGCTGCAATCAATATACCTGTCTCCAAAAATTCATCAATATTTTGTAGCAGGCTGTTAATTACTCTTTTAAGTTCTCCTGTTTCGTGATTGTCATCCCTCGCTTTGGCGATTGCATCAAATTCATCTAAAAATAATATACACGGCTTACTCTTTGCATAATCAAATAGCTTCCTAATATTTTTTGCTGTATTACCTAATAAAGATGATATTAAAGAATCAAAACGTGCAATTACTATTGGAATATCCAGTTCTTTGGCAATATGTTTTGCCAAAGTAGTCTTTCCACAACCCGGAGGACCATAAAGTAGTAATGATAGATTTATATCTAATCCTTTACTTTTTATCTCATTTTTAGAATTAACTAAAGAAATGAAATTACTTACTGGACTGACAATGCTTTCAGAAACTAATATGTCTATTTTTATATCTTGAGGAAAAATTATATCTGCAATATTCAATCTAGTGTCATTATCGACAGGAGCATCAAAAAATTGATCTTTAAATACAGGCATACCATTAGATCCTTGAATGGTTTTTAAGATTTTATCAGCTAGCTTATTATCTCCTTCAACTCTTAATTTTTTTGCTAAATGGTTTGAGTAATTAATCACCTTTTTATGGTCATTACTCAAGCCTCCTTCAATTATCTTTATTAATTCAGTATACATACATGTAAATTATTTTAGTTTTCTGATACAAATATAATGAAAAACGTAATTAAAATACAATTTAATGTGATATTATTTTGATTATTTGGTATTATATTACTTTATTTCGTTATGCAATAAAGGTTTAGCGTGATAAAAAATTTGTTAACAACTTAATTATGTGTTTTTTTATAGATCAATTTTATACAATTAAAAAGCCGTACTACATTTCTGCAACACGGCTCTCCAAATGAACCCAAATCAAAAACTACTTTTTAGCTTTCGCTTTCACAACTCTGCCACCCTTAACATAACGATAACCCTTTTTTAGTGTTCCGTCTTTTTTAACTCCTTCTCGAACAATTACTCTACTGCATAATTTTTTAGCTGAAATTCTTTTTTTT
>CALPQA020000272.1 GCA_943325595.2 Auritidibacter sp. Marseille-P8566 | reverse complement strand
TAATTACATTGCGAATTTCATCTTCAAAGGTTTCTAATCCTAAATTATTTCCGAAGGATTTCATGAATTCAATTACACGGTCTTCTTTTTTGGAAGGACGCGGAACGGCATTCAAATCGGCAAATTTATTCCAAAGGGCTTTTGGTTCGAGGTTTCTAATTTCTTGACTCATTTAGGTGTTTTTAGATTCTTAGTTTTATGCTTCAAAGTTACAAAGTACCAAAGTTAGTTGTATCAAAAAAAATCATTTATTTTAAAATAAATACTGCTTCAAAATTTGTTACTTTACGTTTCAATAGTAAAGTAGATGCAACGAAAATACATACTCCCATTATTTCTGTTAATTCAAATTGTTTTTTTACAAGTAGTATCGTTCTTTCCAGAGCTGATAGAACGTTATTATAGCAATGGTTTGTATGTTTGGATTGCCAAATTTTCTAGAGTTTTGTTTGGCTATTTTCCGTTTTCAGTGGGTGATAGTATTTATTTTATTGTCATTATTCTGATATTAAAATGGGTGTTTGGTCAGCGTAAAATTTGGAGAACCAATTGGAAGGCCATTGCATTAAAGGTAGCGAGTTTTCTATCGGTATTTTACTTTTTGTTTCATTTGCTATGGGCGTTGAATTACCACCGAACACCGTTATTTGAAAAAATGAACATTGAAAAAGACTATTCTAATGCCGATTTGTTGAAATTTACCACCGATTTAATTGCCAAAACGAATCAGATTCACAGTCAAATTTCAAAGAACAAGGATTCGAAAGTTGTTTTTCCGTATTCACAAGAGCAGGTTTTTGCAATGAATTTAGAAGGTTATCAGTCGCTTTCAAAGGAACTTCCAAGTTTTAGATATGAAAATGCAAGTATCAAGAAATCGCTAATTAGTTTGCCCTTGAGTTATATGGGTTTTGGGGGATATTTGAATCCGTTTACCAATGAAGCTCAGGTGAACGATAAAGGACCAATGTATAATTTTCCGACAACCGTTTGTCATGAAATGGCGCACCAATTGGGATATGCTTCAGAGAGTGAGGCGAATTTCATTGGATTTTTGGCTTCGGTAAAAAATGAAAATTTGTATTTTCAATATTCGGGTTACAGTTATGCTTTGCGGTATTGTTTGAGCAATTGGCAAATTCGGGATGAAAAAATATTTGCGCTTTTGCGCGATAAAGTTAATCCTGGAGTTTTAAAAAACTTTCAGGAAAGCAATGCTTTTTGGAGGCAATATGAAACTTTTATTGAAACGGGTTTCCGAATATTCTATGATAATTTCCTGAAGTTAAACCAACAAAAAGACGGAATGGAAGGCTACAGTAAATTTGTAAATTTGATGGTGAATTATTACAAAGACAAATCACTTTAATAGTTAGGATTCCTTTTTTACTGACAATTAAAGAAATCCATAAAATTTATAGTAGCCCTGATGGGAGTGGTATCCCTCGTCATTGCGAGGAACGAAGCAATCTCGAGGATATAACGGACAGCAGGAATTACATTAAAAAGAAGCCAGAAATGGAGCTCCTAATTTTTAATATTCCCATTGTCGCAAGCGGTTCAACTCTTGTTGTGCTGCAATTTCTTCGGCAGGAATTACTTTCAAAAACGATGGATGTTGCTCGATGGCAAATTCTACTTTTTCTACAATTTGCTCAATCGTGTCGTTATCATAATCAATTTCGAGTGGCGGTTTTATGATAAAAGATTGCAGAATTCCTTTCTTTTTCATGCGCAAGCCCTTTTTATCAAAGGAACGGCGGAAACCATCGATAACGATTGGAACGACAATCGGGCGGTGTTGTTTGATGATGTGCGCGGTGCCTTTTCGAACGGGTTTGAACGATTTTGTGGTGCCTTGTGGGAAGGTAATTACCCAGCCATCGGCAAGAGCGATTTTTATGTTTTCGGTATCATTTGGATTTATATCCCGTTTTTCGGTTACGTCTTTGCCACAGGAACGCCACGTTCTTTCGACTGTTATTGCTCCGGCATAGGACAATATTTTGGGTAATAATCCGGCTTGCATGGTCTCTTTTGCAGCGACATAATAGATGTTTAATTTGGGGTTCCAAAGGTACAATACGTTCTTTATGTTGTTTTCGCGCCCGCTTAAACTGGCGTTGAATACGTGAAACATGGCAACAACATCGGCAAAATAGGTTTGGTGGTTGGAAATAAAAAGGACATTGGTGTCAGGAAGTCCCTTGATTATTTCGGAGCCTTCGATTTGCAACTCGTTAAAGCCACGGTAGCGACGGTGCGTGATGCCCCCGAAAATTCGGATGAGCCATTTTTTTATGAAAAGTATGTGTCCAAAAGGGTTTCTTTTAAATAAAACCATAATCATTTTTGTGTTGTAGGAAATGCGAATTTACAAAAACTTATAAGTTAAAAAACTTTTTTGAGTACTTCTTTCAATTCGCTCATCATCATTGCGGTGGCACCCCAAACATAGTGTTCGTTTATTTTGAATGTGGGTACATCGATATCCGTGCCATAGGAGGTGTCCATTTTTTTTGTAACGATGTTTTTTTCATTCAAAAAATCCAGTAATGGGACTTCGATAATTCCAGCAACTTCTTCAATTTGTTCTGTAAAAGTCAATTCAGAATGGCTAATTCCTAAAAACGGTGCCACTAAAAAATTACTTGGCGGAATGTAAATTTCTGTAAATGTTTTGATTACTTTGATATTTTCGGGGTGAATTCCAATTTCTTCGTGGGTTTCTCGAAGGGCAGTGTGCGCTAAGGATTCGTCTTCCAATTCTACTTTACCACCTGGAAATGCAATTTGTGAAGAATGAACTCCGGGATAGGAATTTCGGACAATTAACACCAAATGGGCTTTGGTATCTTTGGGATAGATAAGCATCATTACGGCTGCTTTTCTTGGGTTTTTAAAGAAATAGTCTTCCTCATCAACAGCCAAGACACGTTCTAGTGGCGACATTTTTAGGTGTGCCTCTTGTGCTAGAAGTTTTTCTTTTTCTATTTTTGGAACATATTTCAAAAACTCGGTAAAATCCATGTCGATAGCCTATTTTTGCATTTAAAACAACTATAAATATAGTTTATAAAAAGGAGAATAGCAACTATTTGGAAATCAAGAGTCAAACATAAATAAAAATACGGAATGTACAGTAAGGAAGAAAATCAAAAATTAAAGAGAGAATTTTGGGTCGCGTTTTCTGAGAAATATCCTAGAAAATGGGTGCTTTATGATACTAAAATTAAAGATTTTTCTTTTAAATTTTATGTAGAAAATACCAAAGCTCAGGTACTGATTGATATTGAACATCGCAATGAAATCAAACGAATTCAGTATTTTGAAAAATTAGAATCCTTAAAAACTATTTTAGAGGAAGAATTTGTTTCGGATTTGGTATTCGAGCGCAACTACAATTTAGAAAACGGAAAAACCATAAGCAGAATTTGGGTTGAAAAATTAAATGTAAGTGTGAGTAACCGAAAATATTGGGACGATATTTTTACTTTTTTTAACGAGAAAATGAGTGCTTTGGAGTTGTTTTATTTAGAATATGACGAATTCATCAAAGATATTGACTAACTAATTCTGTTTGCTTTTAATACAATTTATGTAAATAATCAAAAAAAAAGCCCCAATTTCTTGAGGCTTTGATTTTTATATAGTGTATTACTTACTCAAATACATTTTTCGTCTGGAGTACAATTCATAAAACTGATCGTCTTTCAGGTCGTCGATAAACAAAATGCTTTCCCCTGTAGATTTCATTTCAGGTCCTAATGCTTTGTTCACATTGTGGAATTTGCTGAAAGAGAATACCGGTTGCTTGATTGCATATCCTTTTAGTTGCGGATTGAATTTGAAATCGGTTACTTTATTGTGTCCCAACATTACTTTTGTAGCATAATTTACATACGGTTCACCGTATGCTTTTGCAATAAAAGGAACCGTTCTT
>CALPQA020000271.1 GCA_943325595.2 Auritidibacter sp. Marseille-P8566 | reverse complement strand
GAATAGATTTTTTTTAATAATTGTTTTGTATAAATTAAAATTCGTCCTATATTTGCACCCGCGAAAGCAAGGTACCTTAGCTCAGTTGGTAGAGCAATGGACTGAAAATCCATGTGTCCCTGGTTCGAACCCTGGAGGTACCACAAAAATTTCCCTAATCACTTTTATAAAGTAGTTAGGGATTTTTTGTTTAATATTTGTACGATTATTGTATTATACCTCAAATTAAGCTATAATTTTAGTGTTTCAAGTAATAAATAAAAGTAACGCCCTAGATTGCTATTTGAAATAAATTTTATTGAGTTACTGTAGTACAATATAAAACATAATTCTGATTGCTACTTTGAAAATACGTTTTTACAACTCCTGTTTCTGTGTCTAAAACGTGAAAACTTGATGTTGATGAAGAGATTTGGTATTTGCCTACTGCTGATGCAGAAGAGTTGATAGAATTTTCAGCAGAGCAAGCCATAATAATCAGTGAAATAGCGCCAACAATAGCAAATGAGGTCATTAAATAATTTTTCATAATTTTTCGGTTAAAGTTAATTTTTCAAGTATAATTAAATTTTACTATTTCTATTAATAAAATAAATCATCTCTTTTTGTTGATAACTTCTCTTTGATTTCTACCTCAAAAAAACTTAAATTTGAAGTTCGATTTTTTCAATTAATTTCCAACCCCAAATAGTAATTTCCATTTTTCCCTTCTTTACAAGGTTGAAATCAGAAATTTATTTTTTGAATTTTTATAAATATGTACCTAATATTTGATACTGAAACTACTGGATTACCAAAACGTTGGGATGCACCAATTACGGACACAGGAAACTGGCCTCGTTGCGTTCAAATTGCATGGCAGTTGCACGACGAAATGGGTAAACTTATTGAACATCAGGATTATCTAATCCAGCCGGAAGGGTATAACATTCCCTATGATGCCGAAAGAATCCATGGAATTTCTACCGAATTGGCTCAAGCCGATGGGATTTCTTTAGCTGAAGTTTTAGAAAAATTCAATATCGCTTTAAGTAAGTCTAAATTTATTGTAGGTCAGAATTTGAAATTCGACGTCAATATTATGGGTTGCGAATTTCACCGACTTGGAATTGAAAGCGCGATGGGTTCAATGCCAGTTTTAGATACTTGTACCGAAGTTACTGCCTCATTATTACAATTGCCAGGTGGGCGAGGTGGAAAGTTCAAATTGCCAACTCTTACAGAATTACACAGTTATTTATTCAATAAACCTTTCGCAGAAGCACACAACGCTACTGCCGATGTGGAAGCTACGACGCGCTGCTTTTTTGAATTGATTCGTACAGAGATTTTTACGTATAAAGAACTTCAAGTCGAGCAAGACTACTTTCAAGAATTTCAAAATTATAATACCGGACCATTTCAGCTTATTGGATTGCAACATATCAATCTAAAAGAAGCTTCTGAGAAAATCAAACAGCAATTTGGTGAGCAAAATGTTACGCCAGTTTCAAAAAACACGATTTCAGAAAATAAGCAATTGTTAATTGACGCCGATTTTGTCCATCTACATAACCATACACAGTTTTCGGTTTTGCAATCTACAATTAGTGTAGCAGCACTTGTAAAGGCTGCTTCGCAAAACAAAATGCCAGCAGTTGCCATCACTGATCATGCTAATTTAATGGGCGCTTTTCATTTTGTACGCGATATTTTATACCATAATAAAGCGGCAGAATCTAAAAATGCTGCGGCTGTTGCCAATGGAGACGAAGCAACTGAGGTAATCATGAAACCAATTGTTGGCTGTGAATTTTTCGTGTGCGAAGATCACAAAGACAAAACTCGAAAAGACAACGGCTATCAAGTTGTATTTCTTGCAAAAAACAAAAATGGATACTATAATTTAGCGAAATTATCTTCAAAAGCACACACAGATGGATTCTATTATGTACCGAGAATCGACAGAACTTTAATCGAAACCTATAAGGAGGATCTGATTGTTTTGTCGGGAAATTTATACGGAGAAATCCCAAATAAAATTTTAAATTTAGGTGAAAATCAAGCTGAAGAAGCCTTGTTTTGGTGGAAACAACAATTTGGTTCCGATTTTTATATTGAGGTAATGCGCCACAATCAAGAAGACGAAAACCGAGTAAATACTTCTTTGATTTCATTGGCAAGAAAAAACGATGTCAAAATTGTAGCTACTAATAACACCTTCTACATAGAAAAAGACAATGCCAATGCACACGATATTTTGTTGTGTGTTCGCGATGGTGAAAAACAATCTACGCCAATAGGACGCGGACGCGGTTATCGCTATGGAATGCCCAATCAGGAATATTATTTCAAGTCTGGAGAAGAGATGAAAAAACTTTTTACAGACTTGCCTGAAGCGATTTCAAACCTTTCAGAAATAGTAGCAAAAATTGAAATTTATGATTTGGCGCGAGAAGTTTTGTTGCCAAAATTTGAAATTCCACAAGAGTTTTTAGTTGCAGAAGATGATAATGATGGCGGAAAACGCGGAGAAAATGCCTTTTTGAAACACCTTACTTTTATAGGTGCCAATAAAAGATATGCAGAAATAACTCCCGAAATACAAGAACGAATCGACTTTGAATTATTAACCATTCAAAATTCAGGTTATCCAGGTTACTTTTTAATTGTACAAGATTTCATCGCTGAGGCCAGAAAAATGGATGTTTCCGTTGGTCCTGGTCGGGGTTCCGCAGCGGGTTCCGTTGTGGCATATTGTCTTGGAATTACCAATATTGATCCCTTACTATACAACTTGCTTTTTGAGCGTTTCCTAAATCCTGATCGTGTGTCATTACCCGATATTGATATCGATTTTGATGATGAAGGACGAAGCCGTGTAATGGATTATGTAATTAAAAAATACGGTTCAAAACAAGTAGCTCAAATTATTACCTATGGAACGATGGCTGCAAAATCGGCCATTCGAGATACAGCTCGTGTGCTTGATTTGCCCCTTTTTGAAGCCGATAAAATAGCCAAGTTAATTCCGGCAATGATTCCTTCTAAATGGAGTTTGGCACGTTTTCTAAAAGATGCTGAAGCAGATATCAAAAAGGTACTCCGACCTGAAGATTTTGAAAAAATTAAAGATTTAATCGCAATTTCCAAAGATGATGATTTGCTTGGAGAAACCATTCAGCAAGCACAAATATTAGAAGGAAATTTAAGAAATACAGGTATTCACGCGTGCGGGGTAATCATAACACCAAGCGATATTACGAATTTTGTGCCCGTTGCAACCGCAAAGGATTCGGATTTGTATGTAACGCAATTTGATAACTCTGTCGTAGAAAGTGCAGGACTTTTAAAGATGGATTTCTTGGGATTGAAAACCCTAACATTAATAAAAGACACGGTTAAATTAGTAAAATACCGAACGGGAGTTCAACTCAATCCAGATGAATTTCCTATTGATGATTTGAAGACGTACGAGTTATTTCAACGCGGTGAAACGGTTGGGATTTTTCAATATGAATCTGCGGGAATGCAGAAATACATGAAGGAATTGAAACCTACAGTTTTCCCAGATTTAATTGCGATGAATGCACTGTATCGTCCAGGACCGATTGCGTATATTCCAAGTTTTATCAAGCGAAAAAATGGGGAAGAAACCATAGAATACGATCTTGATGCCTGTGAAGAATTATTGAAAGACACCTACGGAATTACGGTTTATCAAGAACAGGTGATGCTTTTATCTCAAAAATTAGCCGACTTTTCAAAAGGGGATGCCGATGTTTTGCGTAAAGCAATGGGGAAAAAACAAAAAGATGTCTTGGACAAAATGAAACCTAAATTCATAAGTCAGGCAGCTGCAAAAGGGCATGCAGAAGACAAATTGGAGAAAATTTGGAAAGACTGGGAAGCATTTGCGGAATATGCGTTTAATAAATCGCATTCTACATGTTATGCTTGGATTGCTT
>CALPQA020000270.1 GCA_943325595.2 Auritidibacter sp. Marseille-P8566 | reverse complement strand
ATTTTAATCATACAAAACAAACGAATTGGCGATGTACTCATCAGTTCGGTTATTGCAAATAATTACAAATCAAAATACCCAAATAGCGAAGTGCATTTAATGGCTTACGACTTTACTCATGGGGTGATAGAGAATAATCCCAATATTGACAAAATCATTTCCATCAATGAAAAAGAGTTGAAGAAATTTGGTAATTTGATTAAAATGATATTCCAAGTACGCAAGGAAAAATATGATATTATTTTTGATCCATATTCAAAATTGCAAAGCAGATTGATTTGTAAATTTGGAGGAGCAAAACAAACTGTAGGACATAAAAGCCGAAAGAAAATTGGAAATTTAGGATACTATACTCATCCTGTTGAAATTTTAAAAACTAAAACTCAAATTTGCGGAAAAGCAATTGAAGATCGAGTTCATTTGTTGCAACAAGTAGATACTTTTGAAAACATCAACTACGAACCTAAGATTTTCCTTACAGAAGAAGAAAAGCAATTTCGAGTTCCAGAGAACTACCAAGACAAAAAAATAATCATGCTAGGCATTTTAGGGAGTACTCCTCAAAAATCGATGCCATATGAATATATTGCTCAAATAATTGATCATATTGCGACTACTTTCGATTGCTATTTACTTTTTAATTATGCACCAAACCAAAAAATAGAAGCAGATAAAATTTATGAATTATGTCAAAATAAAGCCAATATTATTTTGGATATCTATGCACCAACTATTCGGGATTTTGCAGTATTAATGAACCAATGTGCTGTTTTAGTATCTAATGAGGGAGGAACGGTACATATTGCTAAAGCATTGAACAAACCAACTTTTACCCTATTTTCACCTTACATAAACAAGGAAGATTGGAGCAGTTTTGAAGATGGAAAGTTTCACAAATCAGTTCATTTATTAGATTTTTTACCTAACGCAATTTCAGAATTATCATACGAACAGAATAAAGAAATTGAGAAAAATCCAAGGGAATTATATTTGAAATTAACACCCAAAATGATTTTACCAGAATTGGATTATTTTTTAATAAAAAACTTACTTTAAATTATTTTTTTACAATCCCAAAATCGCTCCAAGTGCTTTTTAATGATTTGGTCTCTCTGCGGATTTGAAGGTTTTTTTCAATCATCTCAGGTTTAACATAACCTCGAGCATGATCCAAATGTATACAAACTGTTGAATATCTTATTTGCTTTGTTAGGATTCCAAAATTCATTAATCGCTCTCCAAATTCACGATCTTCCCCACCATACTGCATTCGTTCATCAAAGCCATTTACGGCAAGGAAATCTTTTTTCCAACCAGAAGCATTATGTCCATTCCAACTAGCATTAGTTGGTGTAATATAGTTTAATACTGAACTTCGAAGTCCGTTTGAAATAAACTTACTATTTTTAAAAGAGCAATTAATTCCGTTGTTTTTTAACCATTTAATATCAAAACATTTACCCGAATAGATATCTGCTTTAGTGATATTTTCTGATAAATTCAAAGGCAATTTATAATAACCTCCAGACAAAAAATATCCTTCTTCACGTTGTTTAATATGCTGTTCAATAAAATCTTCACGAGGAATACAATCGCCATCGGTCATTAAAATATAATCGGTAACGGTAGTAAGTATTGCTTTGTTGAGAATAATTGTTTTTTGAAAACCGTTATCTTCATGCCATACATGAATAATTGGAAAAAAAACTTCTTTTTGGATTTCAATGATGCAGTTTTTAGTAGTTTCATCGGAACCATCATCGGCAATAATTACTTCAAAATTTCTATAAGTTTGTGTATTGTATCCATAAAGTACTTTTTTCAGCCATTCAGGCGAATTATAAGTACTTATTATAACTGAAATATCTTTCTTCATTGCTTTGCAAAGATAAAATATTTTTTTTAAGTTTGAACTCTACAACAATACTATGCAAACCATTACCGTTATTCTTCCTGCTTTCAATGAAAAAGATTACATTCAGGACTGCTTGCATTCGGTTTCGTTTGCAAATCAAATTATCGTTATTGATTCCTTTAGTACCGATAGCACTGTTGAAATTGCAAAAAAATATAATTGTGAAATAGTACAACGTAAGTTTGATAATTTTTCAAATCAAAAAAATGAAGCTATCAAACACGCAACTTCTAATTGGATATTATTTATTGATGCGGATGAACGCGTTACTGAAAAATTGAAATTCGAAATTTTGGAAACTATAAACAATCCAAAACACGATGCGTATAAAATAAAGTTTCCTCATTTTTACATGAATCGTTTTTTATATCACACAGAGAACAAAGTTATTCGATTAGTGAAAAACAAGAACATTCATTTTGAAGGATTAGTTCATGAAAAATTAAAACATCCTGGAACTGTTGGGTTATTAAAGAACTTTATGATTCATTACACCTATAAAGGATTGTTCCATTACATAAAAAAGAAAGATTCTTACGCGTGGTTTCAAGCAAAAATGTCAAAAGACAAAAATAAATCTGCTAACTATTTTCATTTGATAATTAAGCCTTTCTATAGATTTTTTCATACTTACATAATCCGAAGAGGATTTATGGATGGTGTGCCTGGTCTTGCCGTTGCTTCAATTGATGCTTATGGTGTTTTTTCACGTTATGTGAAAATGATTTTGATTGACAAAGGTTTAAAATAATCGAAGTTTACCGAGACGTAATTTCCATTTAAAGGTAAATAAACTGTCTTCTCCTTTAATATCAATTCGTTGCACTTCAAATCTATTTTTAAACGGAAATTTATTTACTCGATTCCCAATTCGGAGTCCCATTAGAATATTATTTTTTTCTAAAATTTGAAAGAAAACCTCTTTGGCAGTTCCTTTTTTAGGATAATTCCCATATGGATAAGCTATCGCTTGTGTAACTTTTAAATCATTTTCAGAAATAAATTTGAAACTTTTATCTAAATCCTCCTCTATTTCTAACGGTGTTAAAGTACTATATTTTCGATGATAATACGAATGATGAGCTAGTTCAATTAACTCCGGATCTAAAGATTTCAATTGTTCAATGGACATTATTTTTTCATTTCCCTCATTCCAAAAATCTGACTTTCCAACGTAAGAAAAAGGGATAAAAAAAGTAGCCTTAATATTGTATTTTTTCAATAATGGAAGTGCAAAAAGCAACTGATTTTCGGTTACATCATCAAATGTTAACACGAGCATTTTTTTTGTGCTATTTTCATTAGCTAATAGTTCTGAAATAAAGCAAGTTTGAAAATTATTATCTTTTAGGTACTTTAATTGTTCTTCAAATTTTAATGTAGAAAGTGTCAGCCCACTACTATTAGAATCATTTGGAGAAATATTATGATACATTAAAATGGGTAATCTAGACACTTTTTGAATTTTGAAATACTATTGGTGTAAAAATATTATATTTGTATCATATTTCATCTATATATATGTCAGAAAATATCGAAACCCCTAAAATAAGCGCCCTAGCCATTACTTTTAACGAAGAAGAAAACGTAAAAAGATATGTAAAGAGTTTATCATTTGCAGATGAAATTATTTTTATAGACTCAAAAAGCACTGACAAAACTGTTGAATTTGCTAAGGAATTAGGAGTTCATGTAATAGAAAGAGAATTTACAAACTTTTCAGAACAACGTAATTTTGCAATAAGCCAAGCTAAAAATGATTGGATTGTGTTTTTTGATTTAGATGAAATTATTAGCACTAATTTAGAGCAAGAAATAATAAATACTGTTGGAAGCCCAAATTCAAAAATAGCTTTTTTCATTAAAAGAAACTTTTTCTTCATGGGAAAAAAAATAAAATTTGGAGGTTGGCAAAACGACAAAGTAATTCGACTTTTTAATAAAAAATTCTGTCAATACAATGGCAATTTAGTTCATGAAGAAATTAAAGCGGATGGAAAGATTGGAGTTTTAAAAAATGGATTAAATCATTTT
>CALPQA020000269.1 GCA_943325595.2 Auritidibacter sp. Marseille-P8566 | reverse complement strand
GGACCTGTTGTTCTAGCAGCAACATTAATCGGCGCTCCCGTATTAATGGCTAGTCAAAACTGGGACGATCACGACCGTTCTGGAAAATACACAGCGATTGCATTAGCCAAAAACTATCTGAATTCTTGCGATGAAAATGCGATACTATTCACTATTGGTGACAACGATACGTTCCCACTTTGGTATGCCCAAGAAATCGAAAATGTAAGAACGGACATCAAAATCGTAAACACAAGTTTGTTTATGACCGATTGGTATATTGACCAAATGAAGAGCAAAACATACAAATCTGACGGATTGCCAATATCGTTTACTCACGATCAATATGTCGGAGATAAATTGGATTATATTGTTTATAACCAATTAACGGAGGCACGTTGGGACATTAAGAGTTTTATGGAATTTGCAAAAAGCAACGATCCAAAAACAATTGTTGACATGCAAAACGGACAAAAAGTTCATTTTTATCCAACAAATAAAATACGCCTTTTGATTGACAAAAATAACATCATTAAAAACAAAGTAGTCAATCCAAAATTCTACGACTCCATTGTTCCTTATATTGACATTGATATAAAAGGAAGAGCAATCTACAAAAACAGATTGATGATGTTGGATATTGTTGCCAATAACAATTGGAAAAGACCAATCTATTTTTCTCCAGGAAGTTTTGGTGATGACGATTATATCTGGATGAAAGATTACCTTCAATTGGACGGAATGGTTTATAAATTAGTTCCAATAAAAACACCACTACCAAAAGACGCTAGCCAACATGATATGGGAGCAATTGATAGTGATGTTATGTATAAAATTGTCATGAATTGGGATTGGGGCAATGGTGAAAGTTCAAAAATTTATCACGACCCTGAAACAAGAAGGAATAGTATTTCTTATAGAACCAATCTTTCTCGATTGATGGAACAACTTATTAATGAAGGCAAATTTGAAAAAGCAGAAAAGGTAATCGATTTGGGTATGGAAAAAATGCCACTAAAATATTACGATTATTACACCATGGTTGAGCCTTTTGCAAGTGGTTATTATGCCATTGGCAAAAAGGAAAAAGCCCGTAAATTACTTAATGAATTGACAGCGAAATACAAAGAGCAATTGAAATACTTTAGCACCTACAAACCTTCAGAATTAGGTTCTGTTGGAATGGAAGTTGTCACTAATATTGAGCGCTACCGAAGTTTATTGGAAGTAATGAAAAATAGTAAAGATTTACCCTTTTACAATGAAAACAAAAAGGTTTTCAATACCTACAATAAAATGTTTAAACAGTTTGGGCGTGATAATGAATAGAAAAAAGTAGGTCAACTATTTTAGTCACGAATTTCACAAATTTTCACTATTTAATTCGTGATAATTCGTGTAATTCGTGGCTATTTTTTTTAAAACTAAAATTCAAGTTTTATGAGTTTCTATTGGGTAAAAACAAATTTAATTGTCAAAAAAATATTCTCGAAATACATTTGGGATGTTCCCAACAATGAAAAAAAAGTGTATCTCACTTTTGACGACGGACCAACTCCAGAAATCACCAATTGAACTTTATCGCAATTAGAACAATATGATGCCAAAGCGACCTTTTTTTGCATTGGTGACAACATAAATAAATTCCCTGAAATCTTTAAATTAGTAGTCTTAAAAGGGCATGCTATTGGGAATCACACCTTCAATCATTTGAACGGTTGGGATACTCTCGAAAAAGATTACATTGATAATATAAAACTTTGTCAGGACGCTATTTTGAAGCATTCAACAACTGATACTCTAAAACCAACAATTTTTCGTCCACCATATGGAAAAATAAAATCCGCTCAAGCAAAAGAATTGAAAAAATTAGGATACAAAATAATTATGTGGGACATTCTCACTGCCGATTTTGATGCCGCTATAACTCCAAATCAATGTTTACAGAATGTGTTGAAAAATGTAACTTCTGGAAGTATTATAGTATTTCACGATAGCAAAAAAGCGTTCCGAAATTTAGAATATGCATTGCCAAAAACATTAGAATTCTTAAAAGAAAAAGGATTTTCTTTTGAAGTTTTGGAATAAATCTAAAAAAAAACAAAAAATAACAGGGATTTGAATAAAAAAAGAAGCTATTTTTTCAAATAAGTGGGGGAAATAAAACGAAAAAAAGGAATTTTAAGCTTAAAGCTGCTCTTGAACAAGACCAATAATAGTATTCGCATCAAGCTCGCCAGATTGTCTCCAAACCATTTGTCCTTCTTTGTAAATCATTAAAGTTGGAAGCCCTTTTATACGTAAAGCGTCGGCTAATTCTTGGTTTTTATCTACATCGATTTTAATGACTTTTGCTTTGTCACCAAGGGCTGCAGCCACATCTCTAATAACAGGATGCATGGAAACTGAAGGCTCGTTCCAATCGGTGTAAAAATCAATTAGCACAGGTAATTGAGTATTTATAAGTTCTCCAAATTTTGACATAAAACCAAAAATTTAATATAATTTAGACTTCTGAATAGAGATTATACGGTACAAATATAAGGAATTTAGGAAATTACGCTATATATTTTCCTTTTTTTAGTTCTATGACCGTAATTTCTGGCATAATTCCAACACGTCCCGGATAAGCGTGAAACCCAAATCCTCTGTTCACATAAACGTATCTTCCCTTGTTTTCGTATAAACCAGCCCATTGTTTATAGACATATTGCGCCAAGCTCCATTTTATAAATCCTGGAATTTCTATACCAAATTGCATTCCATGAGTATGTCCAGATAATGTTAGATGGAAATGTTTATCGTTATTTTTAACTTCATATTCCCAATGTGACGGGTCGTGACTCATTAAAATTTTGAAATCATCCTTCGTTAGATTGGCTGAAGCCAAGTTGATATCGCCTACTTTCTTGAAATTGTTACCCCAATTTTCAACTCCAACTAGTGCAATTTTGTCATCTCCTTTTTGGATGAAAGTATGCTCATTCAATAATAGTTTAAAATCAATTTGTCCGTACAAATCCTTTATAGCTTCAAAGTTATCTACTTTGTCTTGTTCTGTAGGCCATTCAACATATTCACCATAATCGTGATTGCCAAGAACCGAGAACTTACCATATTCATGTTTTTTGATACGATTAAAGGTTTCAATCCAGGGGTGCATTTCTTTGGCATCAGTATTTACAATATCGCCTGTAAACAAAATCATGTCTGAATTTTGCTCATTTACCAAATCAATAGCGTAATTTATTTTATCAGGATTATCAAAACTTCCACTGTGAACATCTGAGATTTGAGTAATAGTAAAACCGTCAAAAGCATCTGGTAAATCAGGATAAAAAATTTGTTGCTTGATGACTTTGTAATTGTATTTCCCTTTTGTAACGGCATAAATTAAAGATAAAAAAGGAACTGCAGCCAATCCTAAACCTATTTGGCTGACAAACTTCCTCCTAGAAGCCAGAAAATCAATTTCACTGTCATAATTCGAAAAATAATTCACGGTACCTGCTCCTATTCTGAATATATCTTCCCCCATAAGCACCAATGTCATTACGATTTTAGGAATATAAACCAATAAAAGAAGCCCCATTGTGAACATCGTTTGTTTGGTTTGACCAACGGATCGGTCGAATTGCATAAACGAGTAAAGGATAAAAATTAGTAGAAAAGTACTAATAACTTGATACGAAACTAGCATCCATTTCAACTTCAATAAAGTTCGTAGGGCTTGGTATGCGTAAATGTCAATAATTAATAAAATAAGACACAATAAAAGAATGCGAAAAACCATTTAAATAAAATTTTACACAAAATAACAAATAAATTAGGCAAAAGGTACTCCTATTAAATAAAAATTAACTAGATATGTAAACTTTAGATTACGAATGTTTATTTTTACAAATTAAATCATACCTTATTATATATGTCAGCTCAAAAACGTTTGTTCCTTCTCGATGCTTATGCCTTAATTTTTC
>CALPQA020000268.1 GCA_943325595.2 Auritidibacter sp. Marseille-P8566 | reverse complement strand
GGGTCCCTGAATACAGCACAATTACATCGGCAACTAGTTATGATAAAAACAAATTAACGCTTCATTCGTTAGATATTCCTATTGAATATAGATGGAGAACATCAACTCCTGAAAGTCATAAATTTTGGAGGATTTATACTGGTTTCAAATTTAGCTATTTGTTTTATACGCAATCAAAATACGAAGACAGCCAAACGAGTATTAAAGTTGTTGGCAATCCAGACCTCAACAAATTCCAATACGGAACCTACTTGAGTATTGGGTACAATACGGTAAATTTTAATATTTATTACGGTTTAAATCCCATTTTTAAATCGGGAGTTCTAAATGGAGGTTCACTCGACGTGAACACCTTGAATTTTGGATTTATGTTCTATATCCTATAACCAAAAATAAGTTAGAATAATTTGCGGAAGCAATCCAGAAAAGAATCCAATTACCAACTCTTTATTGGAATGTGCTTTCAATTCTAATCTCGAAGAAGCTACGATTCCATTTATTGCTACAAGTAGTGTAATGGTATAAATTGCATTGTTGTGAAAGTGCCAACTCAAAGCAATTACAAAAACGGTTAAAGTGCTAATTCCAACCATGTGAATACTAGCTTTTATCTTCAAAAATAATAAAATTAGTAATAATAAAGCGCTGATTAATCCTCCTAAAAAGTAATAATACAACTCAGGAATCACTTCAACGGTTATACTTTTTGTAATCAATAGAAAAATTAATATAGTTTGTATTATTAATGGAATTTTACGTTGTGATAGCTGGTAAACCATTACTGAATCTACTTTTCCAAAAGAGCGCAATAAAAAATAAAAAGAGATTGGTATAAGAATGGTAATAATACAAATTTGCAATAGTACCAAGTATTTTTGTTGACTTGTATAAAAGTAATTGCTGAATATAAAATTGAATAATGTTCCGAAAACAGGCACGAATATCGGATGAAAAAGATACGAGAAAAAGGATAGAAATTTTTTCAAATCGGATACGTTTTACATTTTCTTTCTCATTCTGGCAACAGGAATGTCTAACAATTCTCTATATTTTGCAATCGTTCTACGCGCAATTGGGTAGCCTTTTTCTTTTAATATTTCTGCCAATTGATCGTCTGGCAAAGGTTTGTGTTTGTCTTCTTCGGCGATTACATTTTGTAATATTTTCTTGATTTCAAGTGTCGAAACATCTTCTCCTTGGTCGTTTTTCATTGCTTCAGAAAAGAATTCTTTGATGAGTTTTGTTCCATAAGGAGTTTCAACATATTTGCTGTTAGCAACACGTGAAATGGTTGAAATATCAAGACCTACCATATCGGCAATGTCTTTCAAAATCATTGGTTTCATTTTTGTTTCTTCGCCGTCAAGGAAAAATTCTTCTTGAAAATGCATAATCGCATTCATTGTCACATAAAGCGTTTCTTGGCGTTGTCTGATGGCGTCGATGAACCACTTTGCAGAATCTAATTTTTGTTTGATAAACTGAACCGCATCCTTTTGTGAATTCGATTTATCTCTAGAATCTTTGTAGGTTTGCATCATTTCCTGATAGTCTTTGGAAACGTGTAAAGACGGGGCATTTCTACCGTTTAAGGTTAGTTCTAATTCGCCATCTACAATTCTAATAGCAAAATCGGGAACTACATTTTCAGTTATTTTATTGTTTCCAGTAAACGAGCCGCCTGGTTTTGGATTTAATTTTTCTATTTCGTGAATTGCTTTTTTGAGTTGTTCAGTCGAAACATTGAATTTCTGAATTAATTTATCGTAGTGTTTTTTAGTAAAAGCATCAAACTGTTCCGACAAAATAGAAGTCGCCAAAGCAATTGATTCTGTTGGGGTTTTATGTTTTAATTGCAACAACAAGCATTCCTGTAAATCGCGTGCACCAACTCCCGAAGGTTCTAATTCGTGGATAACGTGCAATAAATTTTCAACCGTTTTTTCATCGGTGTAAACCCCTTGCGTAAAAGCCAAATCATCAACTATATCCTGAACACTTCTCCTGATGTAGCCCATATCGTCAATATTACCGACAAGAAATTCTGCAATTTCACGCTCGCTATCATTCAAAATAAAGGTATTCAACTGATTAATTAAATCCTGATGAAAACTCACGGGTGCTGCCAATGGCGATTCTCTGTCAGAATCATCATCACTATAATTATTGATTTGAGTTTTATAATCGGGAATTTCGTCGTTGCTTAAATAATCATCAATATTGATGTCCTCGGCTTCAATTCTTTCAGATTCAGAAGCATCGTAATCATCGTAATCCTCATTATCATATTCGTCTTTTTCAAAATCATCTTCTTCTTTTCCTGCTTCCAAAGCGGGATTTTCGTTCATTTCTTCCAATAAACGTTGCTCAAATGCTTGCGTTGGTAATTGAATTAACTTCATCAACTGGATTTGTTGTGGAGATAATTTTTGTGATAATTTTAAATTTAGGAATTGCTTTAACATTTTTCTGATTTTATCCACAAAGACTTTGCATCGCTTCTTTGAATTACTAAATTAGTATTTGCAAATATACTTCTTTTGAAGAATTAAATTTATGAAATATATACGTTAGATTTGATATTTGTTCATTTTTTCACATTCATTTATGAAAAAACTTCTTTCAAAACGTCTAATGATTTTGGCTTTTTGAAACTATCTAAATGAAGCGTATAATATTCGATTAAAATTTTTATAAGTATTTGTCTTTCAGTTGTATGAAATGTTTTATGGTCATTCTCAAACTTCAAATCTAATAGTTTTTTGAACAAATTGCTTTCGTGTTGCGTCAACGAGCGAATTCCATGAAAAAGTGAGAAAACACCATCATTCATTTCAAAATAAGGCAAATCTATTTCTGAAATATCAGGATAAAACCCTAAATATTTTGAGGTTTCTAATAAAAAAATTAAATGGAAATTCGCAACTTCATCATGAGTATCTAACCATGTTAAAGCCGTTTCTAAAAACATAAAAAAAGGTTCGTTTTTTTCTTCTTCTTGAATAGAAAAATGCAACATTTCAGAAAGAAACATTACAATCGTGCTTTTTATTACGTCATTATGAATCGTTTGAAATGGTGTTGCTAATTTTATTTCTTTGAAATTTTCTAAAGTGCCTTTGTTTTTGTGAACGGCTTCAATTTCAAGAATTGATAACGGTTGAAAATAGGCGATTTTTTGATTTGATTTTCGTGACGAAAAAGCATCTCTAACAAAATAGGATTTTAAACCATCAGATTGCGTAAAACATTTTACAATCAAACTTTTTTCCTGATATTTAATAGAAGAAATAACAATTGCTTTGGTTTTAACTAACATTTTTTGTTTAAAATTTAAAGTTTAAAGTTGCAGATTATGAGGATAAACCATCATAAAATCAAAAAATTACCTAATAATCATTACTTTTTTGACTTTAGTTTCTAATCCGTCTTGGGCAGAAATAAAAATCATATAAACGCCCGAAGCAACTTTATATTTCCCAAATGCTTTCGTATCCCACTCGATAGTTCCTCCTTCTGAAATTTCCTCATAAACCAAATTTCCTTCTATATCTGTGATTTTTACGATACATTTATTTAAAAGTCCATTTATTTTTACTGTACCTTCAAATTCCGGTCGTACTGGATTTGGATATACCAATACGTTACTCAAATCAGAACTCGCATCTGTTGCTGTACCTTTATAAGATACCATTCCTTTGTCAGTTGCAAAAAAAACTTCGCCCGTTGTAGGATTAATATCAATGTCATTTATCCCATTACTTGGCAATGGCGAATTACTTGATGTGAATCGATTAAGTGTTTGTTGGCCATCTTGCGAAAATTGGAAAACGCCAGAATCTGCTGTCCCAACCCATTTATTATTAGCGCCATCAACAACAATATCTGTAATAAATTGCTCGTACAATAATTCTTGAGCCAATCCATCTTCTAAAATTATTATTGGATTTGATGTTAATTGGACATCTGT
>CALPQA020000267.1 GCA_943325595.2 Auritidibacter sp. Marseille-P8566 | reverse complement strand
TTTTGGTATAATAATAAGGTTGGGAGTTCGTCAATTTTTAATTGGTTGATTAAAGTTTTATTTTCATCGGCATTCAATCGCACAATGGTAACTTTATCAGCCATCTCTTTTTGCATTTTTAAAAGATACGGGCTCATTTTTTTACAAGGCGCACACCATTCTGCATAAAAATCAATTAATACTTTTTTGTCTGTTTTCAATAATTCTTGGTATTCTTGACTGCACATTCCGATAATTTTGTCACTCGGAATGGAAAGCCCTGCCGCATTCCATTTCATAATTCCGCCTTGCAATTCATAAATGGTTTTGAAACCTAATTCTTGCAATTTTTCAGCTGCTTTTTTACTTCTCCCGCCGCTCATACAATAAACGAAAACAGGCTTAGTTTTGTCGTATTTACTGACTTTTCCATCAAAATCATCTCCATTCCAATTGATATTTACTGCATTATCTAGGTGTTGTCCAGCAAATTCTTCAGGAGAGCGAACATCGATAATTTGAGCATTTGGAGTTGCTTTTATTTTATCTGCAAAAGCAGTTGGAGCAATCGATTCGTATTTTTTTTCGGTTTGACCATTGCAACTTGTGAAAAGGAAACCTATAAATAATAAAGAAAAAAATGTTGCTTTCATAGTATGTTGATTTATAGTTTAATTAGAATTTTGATTAGTAAAGTAAGAGGTTATTAATGGATTTAGCAAAACTTACAAGTTAAATATTTTATAACTCTGGTGTGTCGATTTGATAATGGCTTCGGTTCGTTCAGGATGTGTGTCGGAAATAAATAATTGACCAAAATCTTCGTTATTGACCATTTCTACAATTTTTCCAACACGAGTTTCATCCAATTTGTCAAAGATATCATCAAACAATAATATTGGGTTTTCTCCAGATTGCTTTTTCACAAATTCAAATTGAGCCAATTTAAGCGCAATCAAAAAGGATTTCTGTTGGCCTTGAGAACCAAACTTTTTAATCGGATAATTATCAATCTCAAATGATAAATCGTCTTTATGAATTCCAACACTGGTATAATGCAAAACCCGGTCTTTATTGATGTTTTCTTGTAAAAGAATCAGCAACTTCTTTTCGGACAACTGACTTTCATAAACCAATTGAACCGTTTCTTCAGAACCCGTTATAGCGTGGTGGTGTTTGTTGAAAATTGGTACAAAATCAGCCAAAAATGCGGCTCTTTTTTCAAAAATGGTTTGACCAAAAGAATCCAACTGTTCGTTATATATTGATAATGTCTCTGTATCAAAAACCTGATTCAAGGCAAAGTATTTCAATAATGCATTGCGCTGGTTGAGGATTTTTTGATATTGAATCAGCTGATGTAAATAAACGGAATCCAATTGCGAAATGACACTGTCTATAAATTTACGTCGTGTTTCGCTACCTTCAATAATCAAATCGCGATCTGCTGGCGAAATGATAACCAGAGGAATAAATCCCAAATGTTCAGAAAATTTATCGTACTGCTTTCCATTCCGCTTCAAAATTTTCTTCTGCCCTTTTTTTAAACTGCAAACGATTTGCTCCGTTCGATCCTTTTTTTCAAATTCACCATCTATCACGAAAAATTCCTCTCCATGTTTGATATTTTGAACTGCCAAAGGATTAAAATAGCTTTTTCCATACGATAAATGAAAGATAGCATCCAATACATTGGTTTTTCCAATTCCGTTTTTTCCAACAAAACAATTAATTTTGCTGTCGAACTCGAAAGTAGCTTCCGAAAAATTTTTATAATTGAATAAAGCAATCTTTTTTAAATACATTTATGAAACTTGCTGATAATGAGTAGTTTGAAATTTTAAATTTCTTTTATTTTGAAGGGTGCAAATTATTGAAAAATATCGATAAAAATGCATTTTACAGAATTTCAATTCCAAAAAATTTTGCAATTTGTATGAAAGAACATAATATTGAGCAAAAAGTTTCATTTATTTGAATATAAAAGCATTTTTTTTATGACAGTTTGAATAAAAATTTTATTTTTGCCACTCACTAATTTAAAATTAAATGGCAACGTACAATAAAAGAGGCTATAAAACTCCAAAAGAAAAAGTAGAAAAAGACGACACACAAGTTGAAAATATAACTATTGACGAAAAAGACAGCACTACAGCAGGTGTTTTTAATTCATTAGACCAAACGGCTTCCAAAACAGAAGAATTTGTAGCTAAAAATCAAAAAGTAATCTTCGGAATCGTTGCAGTTGTTGCTTTAGTAACTGTTGGATATGTTCTTTTTCAAAAATTTGTTTCTGAGCCTAAAGAAGATACTGCGGCAACAGAAATGTTTTTGGCACAACAAAATTTTCAAAAAGCTGCCGACGGAACTAAAAGCGATTCATTATATAATTTAGCTTTAAAAGGTTCTGAAGGAAAATTCGGATTTGTAGATATCGCTTCTAAATATGAAGGAACAGATGCAGGAAATTTGGCGAATTATTATGCTGGAATGGCTTATTTGAACATTGGAAAATACGATGAAGCAATTTCTTATTTAGAAAAATTCAAATCGGATGATATGGTTTTAAGTACTTTAGCTATTGGCGCTATTGGAGATGCTCATTCTCAAAAAAACGAACCAAAAGAGGCACTGGAATTTTATGTTAAAGCATCTGAGACCAATAAAAACGAATTTACAACTCCTCGTTTCTTGTTGAAAGCAGGTCAAACGGCTTTGGGTTTAAAAAACAAAGCGGATGCGTTGAAATATTTTACTGAAATAAAAGAAAAATACGAAGCAACCCCAGAAGCAGCTAATATTGATGCTTTAATTGGTTTAGCACAGTAAACTAGCGCTAGGATTTTGCATTTATAATTGAAGAATTTCTTATCTTTGATTGTATATACTAAACATCAATAAAATCCTAGTTATTATGGCTACTGCAAATAAAAATTTATCAAATTACGATAAGAACACAATCCCAAGCGCGAAAAATTTTCGGTTTGGGATTGTTGTTTCTGAATGGAACGAAACCATCACAGAGGGTTTGTATTCTGGTGCTGAAACTGCATTATTAGATTGTAATGCCCTTTCAGAAAATATCATTCGTTGGAATGTTCCTGGTAGTTTTGAACTTATTTATGGAGCAAAAAAAATGATTGCAACCCAAAATGTAGATGCTATTATTGTAATTGGTTGTGTGATAAAAGGAGAAACGATGCACTTTGAATTTGTTTGCGAAGGCGTAACCCAAGGAATAAAAGACCTGAATGTTAAATTTGATGTGCCTGTGATTTTTTGTTTATTGACAGACAATACCGAACAGCAATCTTTAGATAGAAGTGGCGGGATTCATGGGAATAAAGGAACAGAAGCTGCAATTGCTGCGTTAAAAATGGCTTATTTGAGAGAACAAGCAACGTTGAATTATCAATTTCAAGACCAACCATTACTATCTTCTGGACAACTTCAAATAGAGGATTTGCAATTAAGAATCGAAGAGTAATCATTTACAATATAAATTTTAAACCTCTGCATTTATTAATTTGTAGAGGTTTTTTATTTTTATAATTTTGGTGTGAAAACCCAATGAAAATTCGTTAAATTTGTAATCTTTGTAAAGAAGATTCAGTCCCTAAATTTTAAAACTAAATTTTTTTAATGTCGAGTATTATTCAATTACTTCCTGATCACGTTGCCAACCAAATTGCCGCTGGAGAAGTTGTTCAAAGGCCTGCTTCGGTGGTCAAAGAACTGCTAGAAAACGCTGTTGATGCAAAGGCAACCGACATTAAATTAATCATAAAAGATGCCGGGAAATCATTAGTTCAAGTCATAGACAACGGACTTGGAATGAGTGTTACCGATGCGCGTTTGTGTTTTGAACGTCACGCCACTTCCAAAATCCGTCAAGCGGAAGATTTATTTTCATTGCATACCAAAGGTTTTCGTGGAGAGGCATTGGCATCAATTGCTGCGATTGCACACGTGGAAATGAAAACCAAGCAAGAACAA
>CALPQA020000266.1 GCA_943325595.2 Auritidibacter sp. Marseille-P8566 | reverse complement strand
CAACCAAGTGCAATACCATGCGCCAGGAAAATTTGATAAAATTACAGGAGATATTATTCCTAAATCAGAATTGCATTTACCTCCAAAATACCAAGATGTTTTTGGATTAACGGTATTGGATTTGGCGAAAGCCAATGAAAAAATAATCGGAATTACACCCGCAATGCCATCAGGAAGTTCCTTGAAATTTATGATGGATGCATTTCCTAAACGCGCATTTGATGTTGGAATTGCAGAACAACACGCAGTGACATTGGCAGCAGGAATGGCTACACAAGGAATGATTGTTTTTTGCAATATCTATTCTACTTTTTTGCAACGGGCGTATGACCAAGTAATTCACGATGTAGCTTTGCAAAATCTTCCCGTTATTTTCTGCTTGGACAGAGCCGGATTGGTTGGTGAAGATGGCGCAACACACCACGGTGTTTTTGATTTGGCGTATTTGCGCTGCATTCCCAATATGATTGTTTTTGCACCAAGGAATGAAATTGCGCTCCGTAATATTTTATATACAGCGCAATTGGGACTGAAAAATCCTATTGCAATTCGCTATCCGAGAGGTCGAGGAGAAAATGTTGCCTGGCAAAAGCCCTACTCAAAAATTGAAATTGGGAAAGCCAATTATCTGAAAGAAGGAACGATTACGGCTGTTTTATCAAATGGAACAATAGGGAATAACGTTGCATTGGCCTTATCCAAAACAAATAATTCTGAAACAATTGCCCACTATGATTTTGCATTTGTAAAACCATTGGACGAAGTTGCTCTACATGCTATTTTCAATGAATTTGAAAAAATAATCACCATTGAAGATGGGGTAATTAAAGGCGGTTTTGGAAGTGCTATTCTTGAATTTGCTTCCCAAAATAAATACTCTACACCAATACTAAATTTGGGAATTCCAGATGAGTTTATTGAACATGGCACCGTTGAAGAGTTGCAACAATATTGCAAAATTGACGTTGTAAGTTTAGCCACTATTTTTTCAAATTATTAAATAAGTTATTTTTACAGTATTAATTGCAACACATTGAAAATGAAATTCCCTTTATTCGCATTCCTTTTAGTACTCTTAATTTCGACAAGCAGCTACTCACAAGAAATAATAAACTCACCAAAAACAGATACAATTTCACATTGGAAGTACAAAAATACCGTTGGTTTTGATTTTAACGAAATTGCTTTTTCGAACTGGAACGCAGGTGGTGTAAGTGCCATTTCAGGATTGATGAAAGGAAACTTTATTCGAGTTTATACCCTTGATAAATGCAAATGGTACAATGAATTGATTGTTCGTTACGGGGTTAATAAGCAAGATGGTTTTGCTATCAGAAAATCGGATGATGCTTTTCAATTCAATTCCACTTTTGGCTATCGAAAAGATACAATATCTAATTGGTATCATTCTGTGAAATTCAATTTCAACACTCAATTCACAAATGGTTATAAATACCCAAACACTGATTATGCAATATCCAAACCTTTTGCTCCAGCATATACTTTTTTTGGAGTTGGAGCCGAGTATTTCAATAAAGATAAAAAAATCAATGTGTATATTTCCCCAATTACTTTGAAGAACACTTTGGTTTTAGATCAAAGATTGGCCGATCAAGGTGCTTTTGGGGTCGTTAAGGCACTTTATGATGAGCAAGGAAATGTGATTTCAAAAGGTAAAAACTCAAAAACAGAGTTGGGTTTTTTAATTACTAATCATTATAAATCAGAAATTTGGAAAAACATTAATTTGGAAAACCGTTTGAGTTTGTATTCGGATTATATTAATAATTTTGGGAATATTGACGTGGATTGGCAGTTGCAATTGGATTTGGTTGTTAACCAATATGTTCGAGCAAACATTGGACTACATCTTATTTATGACGACGATATTAAAGCTAAAGAAGAGATTGATGGTGTTCAAACTAGTGTTGGTCCAAAAATGCAATTAAAACAAGTGCTAGGAGTAGGGTTAGTTTATGCTTTTTAATCTATATATAGAATTTTCAAACAAGTTGATTTAGAAAACTAATGTGGTATATTTCAATTTGGAATGTCCACATAATTATCGAATTTGATAACAAAAAAAAAATCCAATCAACGAAATGATTGGATTTTCTATTAATTTTAATTATTACTTAGTTCTTGATAATTTTTTGAGAATAATTTAAATCATCCCCTGAAATTCTAAGAACGTATATTCCTGATTGAAGTGCTTGTAAATCCAAAGCTTTCTCAGTACTAAACATTTCATTTTTTGCAGCGAATACTTCTCTACCATTTAAATCTACCACTTGGATGTTTACTTTTCCGCTATATTGGTTAATATGGATATTAAACTGTCCGTTTGAAGGATTTGGATAAATAGAAACTCCCTTTTTATTGGTGAAGTCATCAACAGCCAAAGTTCCATTTGTGAACGTTCCTGAGAAAATTCCTCTACCATAAGTAGCAGCATATACTGCATTGTCATCTCTTAAGTCTAAATCAGTAACTTTCACATTACTCATTCCGTTGAACGACTGATTCCAAACAGGACTTGCAGTATCAAACGAACTCGTAAACCAAACTCCCAATTCTGTTCCTATGATAACCTCATTAAGTTTTAAAGGGTTTTGTAAAATACATTTTACTGGAATATCAGGGAAGTTTCCTTCTTTATTTTGCCAAGTAAGACCACCGTCTGCACTATACCAAACGCTAACTACATTATAATTCTGAAAAGTTACAAAAATATCATTATTTGTAGCTCCAAATTCAACATCTGAAATACTTCCTACAAATCCAGAACCTGTAATGTTTGTCCAAGTAGGTGTAGCATTGGCAGTTGTAACTTTTAATAATCTACCACTAAGGCAACCTACTAAAAGAGTAGTTGAATTGGTTGTATATTTAGAAACCGTTAATGCTGTTGGTCTGCTATTTAGTAATGCATCTGTTAAAGTAGTTTTAGCTACACTTGCAAAACCTTGTTTTACATTTGTATATCTTCTAACTCCATATGCAATTGCCACTGTACCTGAAGCAGGAACGGTATATTCGGTATACAATATATCTAAACTAGAATCTAAAGTCATAGGAGCAATAAACGCACCATTACTTGTAGTTTCTGAATTAATTACTTTTACAGAACCAGTAGTTGACCTACTATTTATGGATTGATTGTATACATAATTTGTTATGTAGTATTTATCAGCACCTTGATCAAACATTGAAAAGGCTCCGTCCCCGCTTTGTACTTTAGTACTTGCACTTGCACCAGCAGTAGCTCCGGCAAAATATTGTGAACCATTGTCTTGTGCGCCAGCAACAAAGTAATCGTTTGTCAAACCACTAACGGCATTGGTTGGTGCAACACCAACGCTATAAAATTGAGTAACATTGAACCCAGTGTTTCTTGATGAAATTCCAGAATTTGCTGAAGCAGTAGCTAAATTATCTGCATAATAAACTCCACCATCATTTCCGAAAAGAGCTACACTAGAATTCCCTGGTTTGAATGCCATAGCATGTTGGTCAGAGTGAACTGAAGAACCACCATTCCAAGTTGAAATTTGATTCCAAGTACTTCCACCATCAGTAGTTCTGAACAAGTCAATTCCACCTACATAAAATAGTTGATCGTTACTTGGATCTACTTCTAACATTAAATCATAGAATGCTTGTTGTCCAGTAAATCCATAAGTATCCGTTCTAGTAGCCGCATTTAAAGTACTCGCAGGTAGATTTGTAATTGTTGACGATGTAAAACCGTTAGTTGTACTAGTGATTCTAACTTCAATTCCCGCAGTTGTACCAGTTTGTTGAATTTCTGATAATACATAAACTTTATCTGCAACTGTAGAAGAAACAGTAATTTGAGTTCGGTCTCCATTAGTAACTGCATGTTTTTGTGTAAATGTTGTTCCATTAGTAGAGGCAAAAACAATACCTCCACCATCTCCATAAATGGTACTACTAGTAGTTGAAACCCATACT
>CALPQA020000265.1 GCA_943325595.2 Auritidibacter sp. Marseille-P8566 | reverse complement strand
GGTTACCATTAATGGTCTAAAAGTATCTACCATGACAGCTAATTCTTCGGTTACGGTTTGACCAATACTTCGTTCCATTGCACCAGGCGCAGGACCATGAGGAATTCCTTTTGGGTGCAAAGTGATGTGTCCTTGCTCGATATTGTTGCGGCTCATGAAATCTCCCGCGACATAATATAAAACTTCGTCGCTGTCGATGTTGCTGTGGTTGTAAGGCGCTGGAATTGATTTTGGGTGATAATCGTACAATCTTGGCACGAACGAACACACTACAAAAGTGGTTGTTTCGAAGGTTTGATGCACTGGTGGCGGCTGATGAACTCGACCTGTTATGGGTTCAAAATTGTGAATACTGAATCCGTAAGGGAAATTATATCCGTCCCAACCCATGACATCAAAGGGATGCGTTGCATAAACCATTTCGTGAATCATTCCTTCTTTTTTGACTTTGATTAGGAAATCGCCTTTTTCATCAAAAGTTTCGAGTTCGTTTGGCAAAATAAAATCGCGTTCGCAAAATGGAGAATGTTCTAAATGTTGACCTGATTCGTTTTTGTATCTTTTTGGGGTATAAAACGGGGCGAAAGATTCTACATAAAACAACCTGTTTTCTGAAGTTTCAAAATCAATTTGATATATAATTCCGCGTGGAATGATGAGGTAATCGCCATATTCAAAAGGAATATTTCCTAACATGGTGCGCAATTTCCCTTTTCCTTTGTGGATGAAAATCATTTCATCGGCATCGGCATTTTTATAAAAATAGGTGCGCAATGATTTTTTGGGTGCGGCCAATCCGATAGTGCAATCTTTATTGACCAGCATTGGTTTTCGGCTGTCTAAAAAGTCGTCTTCAGGTTGTAAATCAAATCCTTTTAAAAGTAATGATTTTATGTTTTTGCCAATGGCAATTTTCGGTTCAACCGAATAGGATTTTAGTATTTCTTTGACTTGTGTTGGTCGGTGAACGTGATATGATAATGAGGAATGACCATGGAATCCCTCAGTTCCGAAAAGTTGTTCGTAGTAGAAGCCACCTTTTGGGTTTTCAAACTGTATGTGACGTTTTTGAGGGAATTCTCCGAGTTTATGGTATATTGGCATCTTTTTTTGTTTAAAATTTAAGGATTAAAGTTTTGTAAAACTTCGCTTTATTATTTAATCAAAAGATATAAATCATTCTGGATTCCTCTTGATGAGAAATTGAAGATAATCTAATAAACCTGACCAAGTTGTTTTCATGTAACAAATATCGTAAAAATTTAATTTTAAGTAGTGTTTATTGCGAAATATTTATAAAAAAGAAAAGGCATTAAAGAATATCTCTTTAATGCCTTTTTATATTAGTTTTAAGTTATTATTTATCTGGATTATTAAGTTTGCTATTTTTCTTACTATATGCAAAATAAATAACAAGTCCAATTAATAACCAAACTCCTAAACGCAACCAGTTTGTCCATCCTAATCCGTAAATCATCGCAAGGCAAACAAGGACTCCAAGAATTGGAACCAATGGTACAAAAGGGGTTTTGAATTCGCGTTTCAAATCTGGTTCTGTTTTTCTTAAAACAATAACAGAAATACATACTAAAATGAATGCAAATAAAGTTCCAATACTAGTCATATCTCCAACAATATCTCCTGGAATAAAAGCAGCAAACAAACCAACAATTACTAAAATAACAAGATTTGCTTTGTAAGGAGTTTTGTATTTTGGGTGTAAATCTCCAAACGCTTTTGGAAGTAATCCGTCTTTTCCCATAGCATAAAACACTCGAGATTGACCTAACAACATTACCAAAATCACTGATGAGAATCCTGCCAAAATAGCAACGGTTACAAATTGAGCCAACCATTGATAACCAACCATGTATTTTCCAATTGCAAATGCAACTGAAGCTTCTTTTCCACCAGTTCTAAAATCTTCAACAGTTGCTATTCCAGTTAAAACGTGTGCAAAAAGAATATATAAAATCGTACAAACTGCTAAAGAACCTAAAATTCCAATTGGCATATCTCGCTTAGGATTTTTTGTTTCTTGGGCGGCAGTACTTACAGCATCAAAACCAATGAATGCAAAAAACACCGTTCCAGCAGCTCCTAAAATTCCCATTATTCCACCATAATGATGTGAAATCCCTTGGTCATCAACAAAACTTGAATCTTGAGGAATATAAGGCGTGTGATTAACTGGATTAATGAAATTCCATCCAAAAACAATTATCATAATTACAATGGAAACTTTTACAACAACAATTACTCCATTTACAAAAGCAGATTCTTGCGTTCCTTTGATAAGTAACAAACTAATAACAGCAACAATGAAAAAAGCAGGTAAATTTATCAGCCCATTTGAAACTACTCCAGTTACAGGATCTGTAAAATGTTGGAATGGCGAGTGTGAAAGTTCATATGGAATAGGACTCATATGGAGTACATTGACCAGTAAATTATTCAGATATTCGCTCCAAGCAATTCCAACTGTTGCTGCTCCTACGGCATATTCAAGGATTAAATCCCAACCAATGATCCAAGCTAAAAGCTCGCCCATTGTGGCATAAGTATAGGTATAAGCACTTCCAGAAATTGGGATGGAAGAAGATAATTCAGCATAACATAATCCTGCCAAGGCACATCCTATAGCTGCAACAATAAATCCTAAAGTTACTGATGGACCAGCATTTTGAGCCGCTGCTGTCGCAGTTCTAACAAATAATCCAGCACCAATAATGGCACCAATTCCTAAGGCTATAAGTGACCAAGCGGTTAATGTTCTTTTTAATCCTTTTTCAGATTCTGAAGCTTCGTTCAATAATTGTGCAAGCGGTTTTTTCTTCCAAATTGACATACTTAACTATTTTAGTTTTTAGATTTTCAAATATATAGAATTTTCTACAACATCAAACATTTATATTGTTATAGGGTTCATTTTTTATTAAAACCAAAAACCGATAGTAAATAAAGTGTAGCCTTTACTCAATTCTGGAGACCAAGTATATTTTACCTCCACAGGACCAATAACAGTCTCTAAACCATAGCCGAGGGCGTATCCAGAATGTTTTGGTTTTGTAATCCAGTCGGAATTTTCAAATAAATTGTCTCCTACCTGAGCATAATTCCCTGAAAAGTTCAAATGGTTTTTTTTGAAAATTTCGTAATCCAATGTAAAACCAGCTTTTATATAACTATTTCCAGAAATACTCAAAAAATCATATCCATAAAATTGTTTGATGTTATTGACAGGGTTAAATCCGTATCCGCCAAGAATAAAATCAAAAAAGGGAACACTTGCATCGCCAATTTTCACACCTGCCTCTGTTTGTAATTTTAGTGTCGCTTTTTTGTAGAATGTTTTAACCAAACCAACATCGGCTTTAGCAATTGAAAACCTATTGAATTCATGGGTATAGTTGGAAGAAAACAAATAGGATTGAAAATCGCTTGAGAATGTCCAACCGCTTTTTGGGAAATATTTATTGTCAAAAGAATCGTATTTTAAATAGCCAAACGTGCTCCAATAATTGCTGTTTTCTATTATTGGGGTTGTATTTAATAAGGTTTCTGATTTAATTTTCAGCATTTTATATTCCAATCCTATTCCTAAAAGGAACTTCTGTAAGGAAACTGTTTGCACGTAGGCTTGATTCGAAAAATCCGAATAATCGATATTAATTGCTTTAATTCCCATTTGCGAAAGCAGAAGTCCGTTATTAAAATCGGTTGTCACATTCCTTGTAAACAGGTTATATTTCGATTTTAATCCAAAACTCCAATGAAAACCATTGTCTATATAATAATCAAAATTGTATCTAAAATTATCACCAAGAACAACATCCAAAGAGGCCACGTCATTTCTTAAAAGTGTTTTTTTCTGAGTTAAGTTCACTAAAATTCCACTTTTATACAAACCATCGTAATGCAATCCAAATTTCAAAAACGTTTTTTGAGGATTTTCTTTTAAGGTAATATTCAAATCATCAAAGGCACCATTTTTATCTAAAGAATAAGTAATTGTGCTAAAGTTTTGGGTTGT
>CALPQA020000264.1 GCA_943325595.2 Auritidibacter sp. Marseille-P8566 | reverse complement strand
TTTAACATTTAATTGTCAATTTATGATACTATATTGAATTATATTTGTAATGATTTTATAAAATAAGTTAATAATAAACCATGAAGGCCGTATTAGAAGATATTAAATCACAAAAAGGGACATCGAGTTTTTATGCGTACCGTTTTCAAGTTCCTTTTTTTGAATTCAAATGGCATTACCATCCCGAATATGAATTGACTTACATTGTAAAAGGAAATGGCTATCGAATTGTTGGTAATACGTATGAAAATTATAAAGACGGCGATTTGGTTTTGTTAGGTCCTAATTTGCCACATACCTGGACAGGAAAAGCCATCGATAAAGAACCATTTGAAGCGGTAGTCATTCAATTTTCAAAAGAATTTATTGGTGCTTTTTTAGGATTTGAAGAAGCAGAGCAAATTAAAACACTGTTTGAGAATTCGATTAGAGGGATCTCATTTGATGCAAATTCGAAATTGATTGATTCAATTATGACGCTGACAGAATTGGACGGAATGAATAAAATTTTGAGATTAATTTCGGTTTTGCATGAGTTGTCTCAAACCAAATACAAGTTAATTGCTCCCAATACCTTTCACACGATTGTATCAAAGAAAAGCGAAATGCGAATCAATGAAGTTTGTTTGTTTATTCAAAAGAATTTCAATACCGCAATTAGTTTAAAGCAAGTGGCCAACCAAATTTATTTGACCGAAAGTAATTTTTGTAAGTTTTTTAAAAAAGCAACTGGAAAAACCTATTCCGATTATCTTAATGAAATTAGAATTAATGAAGCGGCTCGATTGTTGTTGCAAACGGATAAAACGATCAGCCAAATTTCTTTTGAATGTGGGTTTGAAACGCTGAGTTATTTTAATAGAGTGTTTTTAAAAAAGAAAAACAAAACCCCATCCGTATTTAGAAATGAAAAATCAATTTAAATAAAAAAGCCCAGTCGTAAAACTGGGCTTTTTGTTGTAGCGAGAGGGAGATTTGAACTCCCGACCTCAGGGTTATGAATTGAATTTTTACTCAATTTATAACCATTTTTTTGTCTAAAAAAGGTATTTTCTTTAAAATGGTGTACGGTTTGGTGTACTGATTAGTGTACTGTTTTTGATAAAAAAATCTTGTGCAAGATACTATTTTTTTATTGTTTAAAATAAATTTGAAAATGTTCTTGTATTTCTGTTATTTCTTCACCAGTTAGTTCAGTAAATTCTTTTTCAATAGCTCTATTGGAAAGTTTGCCGTTATTTTGTTCTAAGAATCTAATCAATAAAGCAACTTCCTTGTCTGGCATTTCAAAAACATTGTCTAAATAAGATTTCATTTCATCGTATTTTTGAAGGTAATCCACTTCATTTGGAATTACATTTTCAATAGTGTCATTAACACAATCGAATAAAAATTCAGCTTGTTTAGTTGCATCAAAATACCGATAAAAATCAATTGTTTCATTCAAAACTTCTACGTTGTGATTCTTAGTTGGTTTCCACTCTATAAAGTCCAACAATGGATACGAGTAGGATTCTAATACAATTCTATAGTCGTCAATATGATTCAAAATAGAAGCTGAAATAGGGAATATCATACCTTGCTGAGCAAATTGCATTTTGCTTAAAATATGATGTATTAAATATCGATGAATTCTACCATTTCCATCTACATAAGGGTGAATAAATACAAATCCAAATGCGATTTTGGCTGCAGCTAAAACAGCATTAAAATTTGATTTTTCTAGTTTTTCATATGTTAAAATCAATCCGTTAATTAACTTATCTAAATCTTCACTTTTAGCCGAAATATGCTCCGGTATTGGCTCTGATGTTATTCTGTCGTGTTCCCCTACAAATCCACCCTCCTCGCGAAATCCCATTTTAATGAATCGAGTATTTTCAATTACTATTTGTTGCAACCTCAATAGCTCTTCTTTATCTAATGATTTTGAACCAGCTTGACCTATAGCTTTACCCCATCTAACCGCACGATTATTGGTTGGTGTTTCGCCTTCTATATTAAATGATGCTTTTGAATCTTTAAGTAATAAAAATGCAGATGCTCTTAGAAGTAGTTCTTTACGGATAGCATTTAGATAAGTATTTTTTTTATTCGAAAGATTTACTTCAATGTAGTTTACTAATTTTTCAGTTTTGAAAATTAATGGGCAAAAATCAACTGTTCCAGGTAAGTTGTTTTTTATACGGTGCCTACTTGAATTGATACTTATTGGTGATTCAAATTGAATTTTTTCATCTACTAAAGTAACGAAATTACCTTTATCTAAGTCAGGAATATCTAATCTTTTCTCTAATAGCCATTCATACAAAAACCAAATTTTTCGGCTGTATTGCCCTTGTGGTTCCAATTGTACTAATGCTTTACAATCTTCTTCGGATAATTTTTCAAATAAATTTTTGAACAACAACAAATTTATTCCCTCGTATTTTATAGCGAAAACTAGTTGTTTGTATAGTGTGTCTTCTGGTTCATGACGAGACGTAAGTACATGCCAATTTTCAGTTTTGTATTGTCGTTTTTTTGGGCTAATTAAAGCTAATTGATTAGGAAGTGGTATTGCTAATTTGAATGCCTCTATAATTGCTCCATAACCAACTAAAATCCCTTCTTCTGGTGCTTTGCGTCCGTGAAAAACGCTTATTTTAAGTGAAAAACGCTTCGTATTCATAATGTTTAGCGAAAAATGATTATTCAAAAGTAAGTGAAATTTACTTATAAAAGGTGAAAAAGACTTATTTTTTTGATATTTTCAGGAAAAAAGCTTATTAGAATAAATAATTTTAATATATTATAAATAATTTTTTAAATGATAGTTAATATTTAATTGGTTTTGTTTTTGAAGTAAATACATTCTTCAACAAATAATCTATTGCATCATGTTTTGTGAATTGAATCTTTTTATTCTTTTTCTTGTATACCAGCTGGAGTTTGTTTTTTTCATTATCTATATACTCATTTACTAATTGCATATGACGTTGCTTTTCCAATTCTGGAAGAGCAAGAAAAACGTCATATACAGTATTAGCATTCATTTTTTATTAACTGATGGAATTTAGATTTTTCGAAATTCTAAATCGTTGTTTTAAGTTTTTTTATTTTAAGTTTCAGTATTCAATTTCTACAAGACTATTTTAATTTCCTCCTTTGGTAAAGAGTATATTCTATCAATTCTTCAATTGGTTCAACTACATTCAACTCTTTTTCGTTACTTTTAATAATTAATTTTAAGTGTTCTAATCTTCTATTTAGGCTATTAATCGTTTTGATATAGTTCCTATTTTTTTCTTGGAGTTGTTCTATCTGTTCTGTATTATTAACATTAGAGTAGGCATTTATTGACATGTCTAATGTTCCACATACCCACTCTGACAGGGAAAGATTTAGTTTTTTTGCTTCTTGAATGTATTTTGCTTTTTGGCTAGCACTTACTTTGGAAGTTATTCCAAAATTTCTGGATTGTTCATTTTTTTCCATTTTTTTTACTTTTTTATTAAATTAATTTTATGTTTATTTCCATTACATTTTTCATTTCGAAAGATTTGCTTGTTTCCAAGTTTTATTCCATCGATTCTTTCTTTAAAAGTAGATTTGTTTAATGGTCTGTCTCCATTTTCTGAAATCCAGCATTGATATTTTTGGTATAATTCGTTAAAAATTATCCCCTTTTCAATATTATTGACCACTTCAAATCCTTCATTAGTTAAAAACTCAAGGACATGGTTGCTTTTAGTTTTAAATCGTTCAAGTGCTTCATTGTTCGCTTTGCACTCAGTTAAGTGTTTATGTTTAAGCAATCTTTCTAGTCCAACCAAAATCCAATTAAAAACTCCGGGTAGTTCATTTTCAATTATTTTAATTGGTAGCTGTCTATCTTTTTTATCTTCCTCAATTGTTACATCAAATTCAATTATCTCGAATCTCCTATAAAATCCATGAACATTTTCTGGAGTGGTTGGAAGCACATTAACATTGAAAATAAATTTAGTATTATTCACAAATTCAATAGGTCTGCCTGCAGGGTGACGACCAGTAACTCGTTCTCCTGATACTAATTGTTTGAATACTCCTGTA
>CALPQA020000263.1 GCA_943325595.2 Auritidibacter sp. Marseille-P8566 | reverse complement strand
TCAGCAGCAGCTTTTATAGTAACATTGTAACTATCAGTCGCTGTTTTTAATTCGGTGATTTCTGTTGGAACCAATACATGTTTGTCTTGTAATGGGTACGTAACACCAAATTTATTTAAAGGTGAAGGCGGTGCCACTCCAAGCCCAGAATCTGAAGCAGTAGGTGCTGCTGCAATAGCCGCTTGTGTAGTTAAAAGAACTAAATCAGTTGCTTTAGCTTGACGTGCCTGACCAAAAACAGCTCCGTAAAAAGCGGCAGTTGCTGCTCCAAGTGAAGGTGTAAAGGCTGCTGTAAGTTGTGCTGACAAATTTGTTAATGATTCATCTTTTATTAATAATGGATTGGCTGCAGTTGTTGACAATAAGTCAATTCTTCCTGTACCACCAACAGCGTTTAAAGCCGCTTTCAACGGTCCGTATAACTGTGTGTTTAAAGCATTAATTGTTCCAACTCCAACTGCTACATTACCACTTCCTAAAACAGATGCCGTTAATGGGTTGTAAGGAACAGTTGTAAAGAAAGGCACGGTATTTACATAAGGAATGTTGGCTACAACACCTTTAGCACTTACAGAAGTCATAGAGTTTACCAATGTGTTGTAAGTAGCATCAAATCCTACTCCAGCAGCTCCTGCTGAAGGTGTAATTGGATTTGTTCCGTCACCACCAGTTGTAGCATAACCTAAAACATCATTGTTACCAATCCAAAGTGAAAAGAATGTTGGCGCTTGACCCATTGCATACGCTAATACAGATGTAGTAGCATTTGGTGCAAAACGAACATAGTAAGGGTTTGCAGTACCTGTAGCTATACCTGCCACACTTCCATAACTTGGAGATAATAAGTGAAAACTTTTAGCTCCAGGAACACCACAGTTATTATAAGGTCCTGCGGCAACAACTGCAGGATTTAGAATTTCTGTAGAAGGTGTTCCAGCAACAGGAGCTGGTCCTGAGCCATTGAAATAATATCTTGGTCCGGCAAATTGTGTTCCATTAATTTTGAATCCACCAATGTTATCTGCCATGAATGGGATCTTAAAAGCTCCACCACCAACTAATGCAAATTGTTCTGCCAGAATATTGGCATAAGAAACTTTTTGTCCTTCAATAAACAATGCATTGTCAGAATATCCTGAAGTTAATGAATTTCCTAAAGCAACAAATTTCGAAAAATCTGCTGTACCAGAGGTCAAAGGCAATCCATCGGATGAATTGGAAACGATTGTTTCGTCTTCATTATTACACGCTACAAAGGTTAAAGCAACCAGTACTAGCCATTTGAAATTTTTTATCATAATCTTATATTTTTATATTAAATTAATTACGGATTGATTGTCCAAGAAGCAAATATTTGTTTTCCAATTGCTCCAGCTCCTAAAACTTGTACGTATTCTTTTCCACCTAAATTTGCTGCTCCAATTTTCAATGTAGATTTTAATTTAGGGAAGCTATAATTAACTTGAGCATCTATAACAGTTGCAGATGCTATCATCCCGTCAACCATTGTTGATTGCCATAAATATTCGCTATTCCATCTTCCGCTGATATTGAAACCAAAATTTTTGAATAATCTTTCGTTTCCAATTGAAGCTTTAACTCTGTGTTTTGGTGTGTTGAAACCAGCTTCAAAACTTAAATCTTTTGATTGGTCAAAACTAAATTCAGCAAAATTGTAGTTTACACCCAATTCGAAATCTTTGTATACTTTTCTTGAAAGACCAATTCCGAAACCAAGTGATTTTATTTCTAAAGCAGTATTGGCATACAATTGGAAAACTCTAGTATCTCCATTTTGAAGTGCTTTAAACGCTTTAGTTCCTGAATCTGTGTTTAAATCACCAGCAGGGTTTGGAGCATCAACTGCAGTTCCATACAATGGAGCAACTACATTTACGTTTCCAATAAAGTTGTTGTATACATTATAATACCCATTAATATCAATTGAAGTATTTTCAATTAAAGAACGGTATCCTAATTCAATAGCTTTTACTTCTTCAGGTTTAACATAATTTAAAACTGTTTTTTTGAATAATGATGGATTTCCAGTTGCAACAGATACTGCTGTAAATGAGTTTGTATATGCAATAGAACCGTCAATATTTGTATTAGCACCTACACCAGTATAAGTCTGTCCTGTTGCAGAAATCGGCAATGTCTCAGTGTATCTGGTTAAGTTGTCCGGTGCAGATCCAAGTAAGATTGCACTTCCAACGTTGAAACCAATATATTGATCTTGAGTTGATGGATTTCTAAAACCAGTTTGAAATGAAGCTCTGAAATTGTGTTTTTTAGCAGCTCCTGCAGAATACACTAATGAAACTCTTGGAGATAAATTACCTTCAAAGTTCTTAGATTTATCATAACGAACAGAACCTGTAAACTTCAATCTTTCGTCTACTAATTTTTTTGTTATTTGTGTATACGCACCAAATTCATTGTAAAAAATAGGGCTATTTGCATCCGTGTAAATTCTTCCATGAGAATTCAATTCATATTGTCTGAAAGATCCACCAACTTGAACTTCTGCAAATTTGATTAGGTCTTTAAGATTGTAATTTGCATCTGAGTGGTATATTCTTGAATTATCAACTAATTTTGATCCTGAAAGTACGCTAGCTTCTGCAGTTACTTTATCAAAAGCAGCTCTAAATTCTGGAGAACCTGGAGCAAATCGTGTTCCTCTTGGAGCACTTGGATTTGCAGCGTCAATGCTTGGAGTTAATCCTAAACCTGCTGGAGAAATGTTGTAATCAGCAAAGTTTCTTGCACCTGCATGAGCTTGAGCAGGAGTTTGTCCTAATAGCAAAGTTGATCTTGCATAGGCAGTTCCATAATCTGTAAACCAGTTTTTATCTGATTTTGCTAATCTATTGATGTTGATAGCCGTAAAGGTCATGTCATAAGAATTTCCACCATCTTCAGTAGTAGTATACCCTCTAACAAAGAAGTTTTTCCCTTTGATTTCTAATTTATGTTGTTGCATAAAAAAGTTATTCAAATAATATCTGTTGGCTCCTTGATAAACCGCATTTCCAAAACCAAATTTACTTTGCCAAATAACTTCAAGGTTTTCGCTTCCTGTAGGTCTTAAATGTATAGAAAAGTCAACTTTAGTATTTGAGGCTTTGTTATCTGTTAAATCAGTTTCATTATAACCTGTTCTTGAAACCTTGTCGATTGGTAATGTTGGCGCACTAATTACAGTAGCAGCTTCATCACCATAAACGTTGATACCGTCATAACCATAATGGCTTCTGTCTCTTCCAGCTACAGTTTTGTCGTTATAATTTGTTGCATACCAATCTGTACCTGTCATATAGGTGTAATTTGCTTTGGCAGCAAAATAGTTATTGAATTTGTGTGCAACTCTAATTCCGTAATCTTTATAATCATTTGAACCAGCAGCTTGTTGGCTCGTTTGTCCAAATTTTGCATAAGCAGTTATTCCTGGACTTGAAAATGGGCTTTTACTGTTCATAAATAAAATACCATTAAAAGCATTTGCACCATACAAAGCAGATGATGCTCCTGGTAATAACTCAACACTTTGAACATCAATTTCTGAAACACCAATCATGTTTCCAATTACGAAGTTTAATAATGGTGAAGAGTTGTCCATTCCATCAACCAATTGCATAAAACGAGTGTTTGCTACAGTTGCAAATCCACGCGTGTTGATTGATTTGAATGATAAACTACTTGTGTTCATTTGAACTTCTTTCAAATTCTCTAAACCGTCGTAAAAAGATGGCGATGCAGATTTTTTGATTTCTTGAATTCCCATTCTTTCAATTGTAACGGGAGATTGCAATACTCTCTCAGGAGTTCTTGAAGCCGAAACTACAATTTCGTTTAGTAGTGTCTGTTTAATTGTATCTGAAACTATTGTTTGCGCAAAAGAAATGCTGCAAAAAAACAATGTCAAAATAAGTAAGTGTACTCTCATTTGGTTAAAATTTGTTTGTTAGTGTAGCTAAAGTAATATTTATTTTGATATTAATAAATAATCAATAAAGAAATTTCATTTTTAGTGGTTTTTTGAGCATATTTCTGATAATAAATCAGTTAAATTCTTTAAACTTTTC
>CALPQA020000262.1 GCA_943325595.2 Auritidibacter sp. Marseille-P8566 | reverse complement strand
TGTAGCTGTCATAGCCATAAGGAGCTCTCGAAGCATAGTACCCTTCACATTTGGCTTGATAAGTTCCATTGATAGTCCTACTCGAAATTTTGTCCCGTTCTACCTCACCAGCAGTCAAATATATCGAGAGCACCATTTTATTATCACAATTTGACATGTCAAGGTACTGCTCGGATGCATTTAATTCTATACCAAGTGTTTCAAATTCACGAATTTCTTTCAATGCTTGTTCAATGTTGCGAGAAAATCTATCCCATCGTGCGTATAATATTTTATCAATGGATTTTCTATTTGCTTTTGCAAATGATTTTAATTGTTTCCACTCTGGTCTGTTGAAGTTTTTGGCAGAATGGTCATCTCTATATGTTTTTACAATATTATATCCCATGCCCGCACAGAATCTTTTTAATGATTCTTCTTGATAATTTAGGCTAAATCCTTCTGATTGTTCATCCGTACTTACTCTACAGTAAAGTATTACATTTAAGTTGTTGTTTGTATTATTGTTCATTTGAATTGTTTTTATTGTTTGTTATTTGTTTCATCGAGATTACCTCCATACCAATATTGCAGTAATCAATCATAATCTCCATCGTTTCTTCAAAATTTCTTGAGATTCTGTCAAAGCTTTCACACAGTACTGCTGATACAGTTTCAACGTTATTTTTTGCATAATCCATCATGTTTTGCAATTGTTGATTATTCTTATTTGTTTGAGTATTGTAGTCTGTAAAGACTTTTACAACATTATAACCGTATAAATTACAGAACCTTAAAAGGCGATTCATTTGTTCGTCTTTGTCAATAAATAAGTCACTTGGATTATTGTAGCTCACTCTGCAATAGAGTATTACATTTTCATTTTTGTTTTCGTTTTTCATTTTGTTAAATTTTTTTAGTTTTTGTAATGTTTTCTTGGCAAATAGATGCCAAATTGTATAGTACATTTCGAATTATTTCAATTTCTCTATCGTTGAAATGCACACCTTTTCTGTTTAGTTTTTTTTTACATTCTGTAATTGATAACATTTTACATTCTGTCGCCCATCTTCATTTTTTACTATGGCGGAAGAATTATTTTTTAGTCAAGTATGACCTTTCCGAAACGCACGACCATGGCGAATCAGACACAGATAGAATGCATAGAGCACATATCCCCGTGAGGCAAAGATGCCTTCAAATCAAAAAAATGTTTGCTGAAAACCACTTTTTAAAAAACAAAGTGGTGAGTATTTGTTATACGACTAAACAGACTTGCTGTCCTCTGCGGATTTTGAGTAAAAAAGAGTTACAGGAGCTACTTTTGTAGTTTATACCCTATGCCTCAATATGTTACAAAGGTACGATTTTATCTACATGGATGCAAGTCGACTAACCAACTTTTCTACAAAATAATTTTATCATTCTGATTTTCAATCAATTAAAAATCAGATTTTTACATGCTATCCTGTGTAAAGCTTTCCGTTGACAAAAAGCATCGAAACACCCATCTTTTTCATGATATGTTCAACCTCATTTCTTGAAAGTTTTTTCGGTTCAACTACCAAAAAAACATGTTTCGTTTTTTCAAGTTGATGAGTAATAGTTATCCTTTGCTTTTTCATTTTAGTTCAAACTAAATTCATACTCAATTCCTAACATGTTCTTTTTTTTATGGAAATTCAAAATCAAAAAGATTGAATCAAATTCAACTACGAAATAGAAAAATTTTACGTTGCTGATATGTTTCTCCAATATTAAAGCAAGTTTCTTTTGGTCAACTTGCGTGTCTTTCGGTAATCGAAATTCAATCATGCTTTCAACTGGTGATGTTCCAGTTCTATTCATGTTGCTGAAAACTTCAAAACGGTGGCACTTATACCTTCTTGCGAGCTCCATGTAGATTTTGTTCAGTTGGATGAAATGCATACTAAATCATATTTCGGTTAATCATAACATTTTTCACTTTGCAAATGGTAGCACTCGAAGAACCTGTTATCTGAGTTATATCTCTCATTGGCATACCTTTTTGGAGCTTCTTTACAATTGTCTGGTGACGTTGCAACAATTTTTCATCAGATTGAACAGCACCGATTTTTCTACCTTGAAATTTTCCTAATGCCTGTGCTACTTTAATACCTTCCATTGCTCTTTGTTTAATTTGATTTCGATTCATTTCCGCAATAGAGCCCATACAGCTAATGACTAGCTGTGCCATTGGATTGACATCACCATTGTCCAAAAGTGTATTAAAACCTTCTTTGATGGATTTTAAGTTGATTTTGTTTTTGGTAAATAATTCAATTGTATGTAGGATGTCCAAAAGGTTTCTTCCGAGACGGTCAATGCTATCAACAACTACTGTGCATGGTTCTAATTTATTTGTTATCTCATCAAATAATTTCACTGCTTCTGGTCGCTCCATAAAGGGCACGTTACCTTGGATACGTTCAACAAACAATTTTGAAGGGTCATAACCTTCATGATTTTTGAATGTTTCAATTTGTCTAGCCGAATTTTGAAGAACTGTTGATGTTCTGGAATAAAAGTAATAATTCATGAATCTTTCCTTTTTGGTTAATAATCGCTTCAGATTTAGATGCTCAATTATTTTGAAACCTACTCACCGTGTTTATTGGGTTGTGTGTTATCATTTAGGTTTTAAAAAAGAGCTATAGTCTAATCTGTTGTAAAGATGCCAGGCAAATTATTAATACGCAAGGAAATCGTCTATTATCCTGGATTTCAGATTAATAAAATATTTTATCCGATATTTATCAATAAAACAAACCATGAAAAATCAAACAATAAAATTGGACTGTGGTCACGAAGTTGAAGTTATCGCTATAGACATTAGAAGGACTTATGGTGAGTTCTTGGCTGGTGAACCAACTTTAGAGGACAATATATATGTAGTCGCAAATTTGAAAGCTCCAGAGCACTGGGGCAAGCGAAAAACCGTTAAGTTTATGGATAGCTTCGACTTAAATTTGAAAACATTTAAGCCTTACACGGTATTTCTGTGGTTATCATCAGATAAAAGCGTCAATGACCCACAAAATAAATTTGATGGTTCAGAGGTAGTCGCTGTATGGACAATTGACGACCTTTTTATGTTTTCGGTAAATTCGTTAATTACAGATGGAATTAAAAGTTTTGATTGGGAAAGTGTTGCTTTTAATACAAATATTTAATTTATGTTAAACTGATGTTCTTAAGTCTAATGTTAGTTACATTAAAATATAATACTTATTCAAATTTATTTCCTTCAGAATTAAAATTTTCAATTATCGAACTTTGTTTTATTTCATTACCACTAGCATCATAGTAATGTTCTTCTTTTTTATCACCATTTTCATTAAAGAACACCATTGATATAATTTCTCCAGAAATTAAATTATATTTTTTTTCAGAAAAGTAGTTTCCGTTTTCAAGATAGCTTTTACAAACTCTAAATTCTAAATCATCATTACAGATTTCTTGTATTTTACCATTTTCGTAGTTTTTAATTGATTTTCCAATCGCTACTCCATTTGTATAATTTGATTTAAAACTTATTGTTCCATTAGAATAAAATCCAATACATTCGCCCTCTCTTTTGTCATTTAAATAGTTAAGAGTTGATTGAATTTTGCCATCACGATAATACTTTAATTGTTCACCTTCTTTTCGACCATTTTCAAAATTTGATTTGTTTGATAGTTGTCCATTTTCATAATACATTAATTGTTCACCATGTTGAAATCGTCCAATATATTCACTTTTTAACCTATTTCCTCCATTTTCGTAAAAGCAAATTGTTTTACGGTGCTGGTTTGAATTATATAAATCAGTTACGTTATTAGTTTCTTTCGAAATCAAGGAAATACTTGATATTAAGCCATTTTTATGATATAAGATAGGCTTGTCAGATTGTATATTTAGAATAAACTCCCCATCAACATATTTATCTATTAGGACATCATTAATTTCTTGTGTTGTCAAAGTTTTAGAAACTGAATTTTCTTTGCCATTTATTGATTGGTTGACAACAACATTTTCTTTGTGTTTACAAGAAATAAATACCAAAATCAATAGTAAATACTTAAAATTATTAGTTTGTTTCATAATTATTTA
>CALPQA020000261.1 GCA_943325595.2 Auritidibacter sp. Marseille-P8566 | reverse complement strand
TTGGACTAAGGATAGTTTCATGGATATTATTGGCAAGTTCCTTCACCTTAGCGTGGAAGAATTTGAACTTAACGGAGTCAAAAAGAAGAAAGAAACAATTATTTTTCCTCGATTCCACCAGATGCAAGTTGTTCGTAAAGTTACCACTGATGCCAAGCAAAGTGGCGCTGGAAAAAACTATTTAATTCAACACTCAGCTGGTTCTGGTAAATCAAATTCAATTGCTTGGTTATCCTACAGGCTATCAAGTTTACACGATACAGCCAACAACAGAATCTTTGATTCGGTGATTGTAATTACCGACCGTAAGGTATTGGATTCGCAGTTACAAAATACGATTTACCAATTTGAACACAAAGACGGTGTTGTTCAAAAAATTGATAAAGATTCAACTCAGTTGGCAAATGCCATTTCAGCTGGCTCTAATATTATTATCACAACACTACAAAAGTTTCCATTTATTCTGGATAAAATCGGAGAAATTCCAGCTAGAAAATATGCAGTAATCATTGATGAGGCTCATAGTTCGCAAGGTGGTGAAGCTACCAAAAAAATGAAGGAAGTATTATCAGCTCAATCATTAGAAGAAGCTGAAAAGGACGAGGCATACACAGGACTAGAAGAAGATGCTGAAGACGAAATCAGAAAGTCAATGTTGGCTAGAGGTAAACAGAACAATCTTAGTTTCTTTGCCTTCACCGCAACACCAAAGCCAAAAACAGTTGAAGTATTTGGAACGATGGGTGCTCATGGCAAGCCAGAACCTTTTCATCTGTACTCAATGAAACAAGCAATAGATGAGAAATTTATCCTTGATGTATTACAGAATTATACTACTTATAAAACCTACTTCAAATTGTCCAAAGAAATTGAGGACGACCCGAAAGTAAATAAGAAAAAAGCATCCAGAGCAATTGGACGATTCATGTCATTGCATCCACATAACCTTGCACAGAAAACCGAAGTAATGGTGGAGCATTTCCGCCAAGTGGTTTCTAAAAAGATTGGAGGGAAAGCAAAAGCGATGGTGGTATCGAGCTCACGTTTACATGCAGTGAGATACAAAGAAGAATTCGATAAATACATCAAGGAAAAAGGGTATAACGATGTCAAAACCATTGTAGCATTTTCTGGAAAGGTAATCTATGGTAACGCTCCAGAAGGTGTGACCGAAGTTGAGCTTAATGGTTTTGCAGAAAAGGAATTACCTAGAAAGTTCGCATCGGATGAATACCAATTGTTGTTGGTTGCAGATAAATACCAAACAGGATTCGACCAACCGTTGTTACATACTATGTATGTGGATAAGAAATTATCTGGTGTAAAAGCAGTACAAACGCTTTCCAGATTGAACCGAATGTGTGCTGGAAAAGAAGATACGTTTGTATTGGACTTTGCAAATGATACCGATGAAATATTGGAATCATTCCAACCCTATTATGAGCTTACATCCATCAAGGAGAATTCAGACCCAAATTACCTTTATGACTTGAAGGCTGAATTGGATAAAGCAAATGTTATTTGGGAAACAGAGGTGAATAATTTCTGTAACTTGTATTTCAAATCAGCAAAATCGTTGACAGTTTCTGACCAAGCAAAATTAAACGCATACATTGACCCAGCTGTAGAACGTTTCAAACAGTTACCAGAAGAAAGCTCAGATAAGAACGTAATTGGCACAGAGGTTACACAAGAAGACTTCAAAAATACCATGCAGAGCTTCAATAGAACCTATTCGTTTTTAACTCAGATTATGCCTTTCTCTGATGTAGACTTAGAAAAGCTATTCACATACACTCGATTCTTGTACAAGAAACTACCAAGAACCAGCCAGAATGATAAATTCAAGCTGGGTGACGAGGTTTCTTTGGAATACTATAGACTACAAAAGATTGCCGAACATAATATCGTTATGGAAAGCCAAAGTGTTTATGAACTTGAAGGTGGTGGTCAAGCTGGATTACGATTAACCAAAGAGGACGAAGCAAATTTATCTGAAATTATAGAAGTTTTGAACAAGAAGTTCCAAACAGAATTTAATACAGCAGACAAGCTATTCTTTGACCAGATAGAAGAAGATATGGTGCTGGATGAAAAGTTAGCAGAACAAGCCAAGAACAACCCAATTGAGAACTTCAAATTCGGTTTCGATGATATATTCATGGATGCACTAATTAGTAGAATGGAGCAAAACCAAGATATATTCGGTAAAATGATGGACGATAAGGAGTTTGGTGGATTGGTTAAAGGGTATATGTTGAAGAAGGTATATGAACGATTAAGTAAATAATTAATAAATATAAATGGAAAAAGAGTTGCTTAAAATCGCATCGAATTTGCAGAATAGTATTGAAGATACTTTTGCTAATGAACCAACAGGAATTTGTTACTTGACTGGATATTGTATGTCAGAAATTTTAAATCAAATGGGATTTGAAGCCAAGAAAATTACTGGGAAGTTAGCTTTGATGTATCGCAATAACAAAAAATATGCAGTTTATGGAAAGTTAAATGGTTTTAGAGTTGGAGAATATCATACATGGTGTGAAGTTTATCATAAGGATAAAACATATATTGTTGACCCTAGCCTAAAATACAATATAAAAGCTTTAAGTTATTTTCCAGAAAAAATTTTATTAAGTAAATCAATACCAAATATTTTGGTTACTACTGATAGTAATACATATAATTGGAAATATATTCAAGACGATAGTTTGGAATCTTTATCATTAAATTTTTTACAAGCTACTCCCAAAGAAGCAATAGAAATGATAATTTCAAAAACAATTGAAAATAATATTTAGTGAATATTAAATTTATATATTAAAATTAATTGCATATTTCTCCCAATCAAAATCTTTTAAAACTTCTTCGATTAATTCTGGAACTGAAAAGTTGATTAGGCTTTTTACCGTTCCTATAATTACCAACTCACTTCCGTCAAATTTTTTCTTGGGGTCGTTAACACTTTTGTGTGATGACAACCAAACATAAACAGTATAAGGCAGAAACTTCTTCTTATCCAAATTGAAGCTCTTTGAAGAGAAGACACATTTTCGGACATACCAATTCGCTGGAACATCCAAACGGTCATAAATTCTAATATTATCTTCTAGTTCTGGTTCGCCAACTAATATCTCTCCATACGTTTCCATAATTTGGATTCCTTTAATAATTAATTCGTGACCGCCTTTTATTTTAATTGTATCCTGTTTCATATTTATTTCTTTTAGAAATAAATATCTCCAAAAAGGAAAAAAAATATTTTATTTAATTGAAATCCAGGATAATAGTCGTTTTTCTTGTTTATTCCAAAAATGCCTGGAATCTTTGCAACGGTTTAGATTTAGACTATAGCTTTTTATAAAAGCAGAACTGAAATTGTAAAACTCAGTGATTACGGTTTAAATGTTTTAAAATAATCTTGGGTCTAAAACTAAAGCGAATATTAACTAAAAAGCAAAGATTTATGAATTATTACTTTTATTCCAGAACGTCAACAGTACTTCAAAATTCAGCTAGACAAATTGAAACATTTAAAAATCATGAAGGATATGACCCTTCAAGATTGTATGTAGAACGCATCCAAGGTAATGTTCCGTTTATGGAACGACCAGAAGCCGTTAAAATGTTTGATGAAATTACTAACCAAACAGTTCCAGTTCCATGCACTGTAACCGTGGATAGTCTGGACCGCCTAGGGAGGAGCCTTTTAGATATTTTAAACACGATTGAACTCTTTACCAAAAACAAAATCAACTTGAAATCCATCAAAGAAGGTTTCAATACACTTTTGGACAATGGTGATGTCAATCCAATGGCACAGCTGGTTATTTCTTGTATGGGTAGTATAGCCGAGATGAATCGGAATCAAATTAAGCAAAGAGCAATGGAAGGTATTAAGGTTGCACAGGCTTTGGGCAAATTTAAAGGCAGAAAAATTGGTGCTGTTCAATCTGATGAAAAATTGTTACAACGTCACCAGACAATTGTAAAGAAGCTCCAAAAAGGTATGCCAATGAGAGATATAACTCAGATAACAGGTTCTTCGAGTGCTACCATTTGCAAAGTGAAAAATGTTATGATTAACCGAAATATGATTTAGTA
>CALPQA020000260.1 GCA_943325595.2 Auritidibacter sp. Marseille-P8566 | reverse complement strand
CAAAAAGAGACTTATATTTGCACACCTAATAAAGGGCGATTAGCTCAGCTGGTTCAGAGCACCTCGTTTACACCGAGGGGGTCGGGGGTTCGAACCCCTCATCGCCCACCATCCCGGACAAATTCAATTTTTTTGAATTTGTCCTTTTTTTTGTCCTCTGTGAAAGGCTGTTAATACTTGCTGTTTACAAAAGTAATGGATTCAAATCCGTGGTTCGAACTTTTTTATTTTTGAATTGGAATTTTTTCGGAATTATCGAACCAATTATTCTACGTTTTCCCTCAATATCAGATTTATTGAATTTATTTTCAATTGATTCAAGTTTTTTTTAAAGCACTTTGATATATTTCAACAACCCTCTTTTTATCTTTAAGTTCAACTTCGTAAGATTTTAATTCTAGTAATATCCGACACCCTAACTTTTAAAGGTTCTGTAACCGAAAACTCTCTATTAAAACATTTAGCACAATTAATTACTTGTATTTTGTGTTGATTGTTATTTTGATTTTTTTTGCTTATTTACTTCGTAAACCAAATTGTTCATATATTTTGCAACAGTAATTGCTTCGACAGTTAGATAAAGTTCTTGATTCTCGATAATTTATAAGCCAAAGAAGTCAACTTTACTGTTATTTTGGACTTCCATATCTTTGTTTTGAATCAAAATAAATGGATTTTATTTTTTCTTTAAAAAAGGTCATCTCTTTGTTTTATGTTTGAAATAGACCCGCTTTTCCGTTGGTAATAACTTCTTTGACCGACTTGTAATATTTTGCATATCTTTTCAATCGAAAATATCTTTTATTGTTTCTGATGAAAGTGTAAATCACCGACCGGGTTTGAAAAAGATGCAGATTTTTTTTAAAAAATATATTTCGAACTATTTTGCATCCTTTAGTTTTCTTTCAAGATTTGAAATACGCTCTTTTTTTTCGTGTTTGCTTTTACTTATAAACTAAATATATTTATTCAATTTATTTTCTGCATTTCGATTTATTTGGGTGTTATATATTATTAACTTTTGCAGTAAGAGTTTACACGAAACGAAAAAATAACAACATCTATTTTAACCAGAACGCCAAACTTCACTTATACATTAAACACTAATTTAATTATAATTTAGATTTTTTTTAATTAGATAGTAATGATTTTTGGAAGATTCGACACTAATAAAATAGGCATGTGTACGATTTTACCCTACTTTTTGGACTTTGACATTCAATACATTTATTTAATTTGTAAACTATATCGATTGATATTTATCATTTATTTCTATGATTGGAATTAATCGAAATAGAAATAACCATATTAATTAAACCAGTTTATTATGAACAAATTATTATTTAACAAAACAAGATTTATGAATCTTATCTGCAGCATCTTATTTTTGCTGTTAGGAATGAATGCAAGTTGGGGACAAACCCAAACCATCGGATCCTTTCCATATATGGAGGGAGGGTTTGAAAACTATGCCGCAAGTACATTAGCCGGTACTTTGTCAACGTCAGCTTGGACTGTAAGTAGTACTGGGAACTCCTCTACTAGAGCAATTTTAAGCAATGCTGCAGTTGCAAGAACAGGGAGTAAGTATGCGAGTCATGCTACCATTGCTGCCACTGTAAGGTTACAGTCTCCTTATACGGCTACCACTACAAATGCCCCTACTCCGGGAAGTACATATACTGTACAGTATTATTATAGAACGACAACTGATCAAACGAATAGTTTACAAGGAAGTATTTATAATACTACTACGGCAGGTAATAATAGTAAAAGTACTTTAGTATCTTCCACTTATTTGTCAGATACTTGGGTTAAAGCTACAGTTACACTGGTAGCTAATACAGATGCTGTTTCGGCTACAACAAATTTTGCTGGTGTTAGACATTTATTAGCAACATCATCGACTATATTTATTGACGATTTTGTTGTATATCCTGGTGCTTTAGATACGGAACGTCCACTTGTGGCAACTAGTCCTACTGCAACGATAGCTTCTGCGACTACATTTAATGTGGGTTGGACACATTCTACAACTACATCGGATAGAGCAGGTTATATGGTCGTGCGTTATACGGCAAGCCCTATTGGTCAACCTGATCCTAATGTAAATGGTATTTATGGTGTGGGTAATACAATAGGAACAGGAACTGTTGCTTATGTAGGATCAGGAAATAGTTTTACTGATACTGTAGCCGATACTTCGGTACAAACTTATTATAGAATTTTTACTGTTGATAAAGCATTTAATTATTCGACACCTATAGATCTTACTACTGTTGTGGACATTACACCTCCTGGAAATCCTGGTACTGTTACTGTTTCTGGAGCAACTGCTACAACTTTAGGAATAAGTTGGAATGCAGCCACAAGCATTGACGGTGGTGGTTATTTAGTTGTACGTTATACAACAAGCCCTAATGCGGATAATGATCCAACCCAAAATTCAACTTATGTAGTTGGAAATACTTATACTAACGGAACAGGTTCATTAATTGGTACCGTTGTATATGTTGGAACGGGCTTAATAACTACAGATACTGGTTTGACAACAGATGCTACTTATTATTATAAAGTCTATACTTTTGATCAGGCAAAAAATTATTCTGGAGAATCATCAGGTTCTGGTACAACTACTGCCGCTGTTGATAATACTCCTCCAAATGCGCCAGGTACTGCAACGATATCCAATCAAACAACAACATCAATGAATGTTAACTGGTTGGCTGCTTCAGGTGGAGTAGATGGAGGTGGATATATGGTAGTTCGTTATACTGGAGATCCATCCACTGAAACGGGTGCGAATCCAGTACAAAAAGTAACATATGTAGTTGGTAATACCTATGCTACAGGTACTAACCCTGATGGAGTTACTGCTCCTAAAACGGCAAGAGTTATTTATGTAGGAACAGATTTAACTTGTATTTCTACAGGTTTAACTCAGTCAGATAATACTTACTATAAAGTATATACTTTTGATGCCTCTTATAATTATTCAGATGCCTCTTTTGCTAAAGGAAAAACATCGTATCAGTTTATAACTCCTACTGCTTTGGCTGCAACTGTTCCTGTTGCGGATGGTTTTACGGCAAACTGGAATTTGTTAGACAATTCTTTAACACCTACTGCAGGAATCTATACTGTTAAAACATATTCTGTTGCTTCGACAGAATCTACATTTGTAGGATGGACAATTCCTGCAACAGTTGCAGAAACCGTCTCATTGATTGCAGATGTTACGACTGCTAATAATTCCACAAAAGCGTTGACATTACAAGGAGCTGGTAGCATAAATACTTCAGTGTCTGGTAATCCTGGTTTTGCTGCAAGAGGGTCTAGCTGGTATTCTACATTCCTTCTTTCGGGTACAGAGATTACAACTGATGACGCTGATCCCCTTATGGTAGCTGTTTATGCTACGCCTAAAGCTACCCCAGATAGATACTGGCAAGTTGAGGTAAATACGGTAGGATATCTTAATGCAACAATATCGTCTCATCAATATTCTACTAACACAGGACCAAGAGATTTTAAATTGCAGTATAGTAGTACAGGTACATCGGGTACTTTTACAGATTTAGTTTCTACAATTACCTTAGGAAGTGCACTATGGAATACCACAGCAGTAGCTAATGTAGCTTTGCCAACTTCTTGTCAAAACAATCCAAATGTAGTATTGCGTTGGGTACAAACTTCGTTTACAAATACAAATGGTGTTGAGATGACTACCCCGTCTACAGGAGGAACATCTCGTATTGATAACATCTTAGTTAAAGGTTTTAAACTTACTTCTGTTAACACAACGGCTTCAAATAGTGCAACGAATACTTCTATTCCAGTTACTGGTTTGGCAAGTGGAACTTATTACTATGATGTAGTGGCTTCAAAAAACAGTACTACTGATGTTGCTACAGGTGTAGTATCTACATTTGCTGCATCGCCAAATTCTAATTTAATTTCAGTTTCGGTTATTACACCTCAAGCGATTGCGGATTATAGATCTACTGCAAGCGGTAACATGGATAGTACTTCTATCTGGGAGTATTTTGATGCAATTTCATGGCAAACAGCTACTGCAGCGCCTACAAGTGCAAATAACATTACTATTTCAGCTACGCATACCATTACTTTGGGTTCTGACTTTGTAGTTAAT
>CALPQA020000259.1 GCA_943325595.2 Auritidibacter sp. Marseille-P8566 | reverse complement strand
TTTGAGAAATTAGAGGTTTGGAATGAAGCTAAAGAATTTGCTAAATCAATTTATTTGCTAACATCGAAATTTCCAGATTCAGAGAAATTTGGATTGGTATCACAACTAAGAAGAGCTTCAGTATCAATTTGTTCGAACATAGCTGAAGGTTCTGCTAGAAAAACCTACAAAGATAAAGCTCATTTTACAACAATGGCATTTGGCTCTGCTGTGGAAGTTATAAATCAATTGATACTTTCATTTGAATTAAATTTCATTACTGAAAATGATTATCTAAAACTTCGACAAGAAGTAGAAGGTGTAACTAACAAATTAAATGGACTTCGTACCTTTCAACTATCAAAGGAAACGGAAAATCCTTGATTTAAAATCGAATAACCGAATCAACGAATAACCAAATGAATACCTTACTCCTTCCCTCCTATTTTCCTTCAATTAGTAATTTTGCTGCTATGGCAAAAGCAGACTCAATTGTATTTGAAATAGAAGATAATTTTCAGAAGCAAACCAACAGAAACCGAACGTATATTTATAGTCCGAATGGAATTTTGATGTTGAATATTCCTGTGAAACACAGTAAAGAACGACATCAAAAGACAAAAGAAATCAAGCTTGAAACGGCTTTCGATTGGCAAAAACAACATTTTAAATCTTTAGAAGCAGCTTATAGAACTTCCCCGTTTTTTGAATATTTTGAGGATGCAATACAACCCATTTTTACTAAAAAACATACTTTTTTAATGGACTTGAATTTTGAAACCATCGCTATTGTTTCAAAATGCTTGGGAATGAAATTAGAATTTGAAAAAACTACCGAATATTTTCACGAAGCAAACAATTGTAGCGACTTTAGAAATTTAGCCGACGGTAAAAAAGACACTTCAATTTTTGATTCTTACACGCAAGTCTTTGGAGACAAGCATGGTTTTATCAACAATTTAAGTGTTTTGGATTTGCTTTTTAACGAAGGTAGATTTGCATTAGATTATTTAAAAGAGCAGAAAATATAATTTAATCCATTGCTAATCTTGCAATTATAGGGCTGTGATCTGAATTTATAAATTCGGGGAAACTGGTGAAATTTTTGACTTTCATCACTTTGTCTGCAAAAATATAATCAATTCTGGCAGGATAATATTTGAAATTATACGTTTGCCCAAAACCAGAACCTGCTTCTTCAAAAGTATCATTTAAAGAGCCTTTAATACTTCTATAAACATACGAATATGGACTATTATTCATATCACCACAAATGATAATTGGATATTCACATTCTTTTTTGTGGTTCATTAAAATTTCTGCTTGCTGTTGCTGTTTCTTAAACGCTTTACTAATTCTAATAATCAACAATTGAGATTTATCTTGGTTGATTCCATCAATATTTTCAGAAATCTCACTAACATCCGGTGAAATTTTTATGGATTGCATGTGCATATTATAGACTCTAATAATGTCTTTTCCCTTTTTTATATCTGCAAAAATGGCATTGTTATTTGAATTAGGAAAAACCAAATTTCCTTCATCTATGATTGGATATTTTGAAAAAATGGCTTGCCCGGTTTTAATCTTTTTACCTTGCATGAAAACGTATTTATAAGGATAAATTTTCAAGTCTAATTTGGCTGCTGTAGAAAACTCTTGAATGCAGAGAATATCAGGATTTTGCTCGTTTATAAAGTCTAAAATTTCGTCGGGTACATTGTCGTCGTTCAACCATTTGAATAAATTAAACAACCTTACATTATAGCTCATTACTACAAAGTCTTTTTCTTCTTTTGGTAAATCGGTAGTTGAAAATTTATAGAATTTATTGATAAAAGTAATTCCCATCAACAAAACCAAAGCGGGTAAGATTATTTGTCGTTTGAGTTGAATACCCCAATAAATAAAGAAAAGTCCGTTAGCTATTAAAAACAATGGCAAAACCAAAGTTAATGCAGATAAAATCGGGAATAATTTGGGTGCTAAAAAGGGCAAAACATAAGCAATGAAGGTCAATATAGCCAAAACTATATTAATAAAAAACACCACTTTATTAAACCACGAAAGCTTCTTCATTTTTTTAAAACACCAAATTATTTACCTGCCTTAAACAGAAATTCTTTTTCTTCTTTTGTTAAACTATCATAACCTGATTGACTAATTTTATCTAAAATTTCATCAATTTGTTGCTGACTTTTATCTTTTGTTACAATTTTTGAGGCTTTTTTAGCGACAGGAGCTTTATAGTTTCTGTGCACTTTTTTGAATGGCGTAGCTTTTTTTCCGCTGAAAAATGTGGCGAAAAAGTCTAAAAAAGAAGTAAACCAACCACAAATATCAGTTCCTTTCTTCAATAATTGCGTGTAAATATAACCAAAAAAAGCACCACCTATATGTGCTAAATGTCCGCCTGTATTTTCCATAGGCAATTGAAACAAATCAATTACTATCAAAACCAATGCAATGTGCCATAATTTTACATTTCCAAAAAATAGTAATCTGATTTCCATTAAAGGAGAATAGGAAACAGTTGCAAAAAGAATTGCCATTACCGAGGCTGAAGCGCCAACCAAAGACGTATTGACATTTGCTAAAGCAGGAAAAAACATATAACTAAGCATGTAAATGCTTCCAGCAAATAACGAGCCTACAAAATACAAACTCAACAATTGCTTTTGATTGAAGAAAATGAGGAACAATCTTCCTGCAAAATTCAACATCAACATATTAAATAGAATATGAAAAATTCCAAAATGAAAGAATGCAAATGAAAAAATAGTCCATGGTTTCCAAAGTAAATCCAATGGATTTGATGACAAACTTACATAACTAAGATAATCTATATTGACCTTAAATAATGGCAAAACGCCGAATAGAATACTTGGAATAGTAAAAAAAGCGATGTTCCAAAATATCAATTTTGTTACAACATCACCAATTTTAAATTGCAATTTTAAATCTTCAAGTATGCTCATTTAATTCAAGAATTAAGATTTATTTGTTAATTCCAACGATTAGAGTTGAACTGATTTTTTTTCCAATACAAAACCATTAAAAAACCGAACAGTGCGCCACCAACGTGAGCAAAGTGGGCAATTCCACCGCCAAAAACAGAAAAACCTGTAACACCTGAGAATAAGTCTAAACTTACAATTACGGGTACAAAATATTTAGCTTTTATCGGAATTGGAATGAACATCAAGGCCAATTCAGCATTTGGAAACATAAAGGCAAAGGCAACCAAAACCCCATATATTGCACCTGAAGCACCAACAGCTGGTGTCATAAATGCAGCCGTAAAACTTTCAAAATCCGACTTTGATAAAATCTCAGTCCAACGAGAATCATATTTTCCTTCACCCAAAACCTGTAAGATTTCTGATTTCTGAATTCCGTTGGCCAATAATGTATTCAATCCTTCGTGGAAGAAATAATAATTGGAAAGGATGTGAATAAACGCCGCTCCTAATCCACATGAAATGTAGAAAAACAAGAATTTTTTGGCACCCCACATTTGCTCCAAAGCAGTTCCAAAAGAAAACAAAGCAAACATATTAAAGAAAATATGCATTACATTTCCATGCATAAACATGTGCGTCAACGGCTGCCAATACTTGAAATCTGGATTTTCAGGATAATATAAAGACAGGTATTTATAGGCAACATCACCTAAAACTTGTGTGCCAATAAAAAAAATAATATTAATAATGATTAATTGCTTAACCGTTTCGGTTACGTTTCTCATAGCGCGAATTTTTTATCTAAATCTTCCACACGCATCGTGATGAAAGTCGGTTTTTGAAATGGGGAAACATTAGGCTCTTTACAAGCAAAAAGTCCATTTACGAGATTCTCTTGTTCTTTTTCTGTTAAATACGTTCCAGTCTTTACAGCTAAACTTTTCGCCATTGATTTGGCAATGCTATCATTTTGACTGAAACTACTTTCGGGAATTCCATCTTGCAAATCGCTCAATAACTGTTCCAAAAGTATCGAAACTTCACTTTCGGTTACATTTATTGGCAAACCAGAAATTACCACGTGATCATCATTTGTAGCTTCAAAAACAAAACCCGTATTCACTAGTGAAAGTTGTAATTCGGAAATCAATTTCATTTCGCTTGACGAAAAAAACAAGTTCAAAGGAAATAATAATTGTTGGCTTGAAGCCTGATGCAC
>CALPQA020000258.1 GCA_943325595.2 Auritidibacter sp. Marseille-P8566 | reverse complement strand
TCAATTTCATCGGTTGAAATTACTTTTAGGTGCTGCCCTATTTTAACCGTAAATCGTTTTTTGAAATCTTGGTCAAATGAATTTTGAAACATTTTTTTAATTTTTTCAAAGTTCATTTGACTCGTAAAAATTTCCTCTTTTGATTTTAGAAAATGTGTCTTAAATTTCGAAATTGAAACCAATAATTCCTCCTCGTCAATTGGCTTTAAAAGATAGTCAATTGAGTTCAATTTGAAAGCTCGTAATGCATATTCATCATACGCTGTTGTAAAAATTACAGCGCTATTAATTTCGACTTTTTCAAATAGTTCAAATGACAATCCGTCTGATAATTGTATGTCTAAAAAAATCAAATCGGGGTGTTCATTTTTAGAAAACCATTCGATAGCTTCTTGAACAGAATGAAGCATTACTTCTACTCGAACATTTAACTTTTCGAGTTTGCGTTGCAATAATCTTGCCGCTGGCTTTTCGTCTTCTATGATTATGGTTTTCATTTTGGCTGTTTTTAATTAAAAAAAATGAGATTAAATGTTTGCCTTTTTATCTTTTTCCATCAATTCCTTAATTTTTTTATCTTCCCAATCTTTACCAAATAACAAATTACTACCAAAAACACTAGTTCCGTGAGCAAGTATTCCAATTCCCCAAAATAAAACTGTAGAGAAACTTTCCCATCTCCAAAATTCATTTTTACTACTCATGTAAATTTGAATACATAGAAATATATTTACAAATACATAAACTGTGAAGTGAATATAAAATCCTTTAATACTTTTTACTCTTTTTTTCGCGGCAAAATAACGCTCGTCTTTTTGAAATTGATTTTCCATTTTGTCTTTATTTACTATTATTTCCAATTTTGTTTGTTTTCTTCTTTGTTTAAAAGTTGTTGGATTTTACGTTCCTCCCAATTAGCTCCATATCCAAATGCCCGAAGTCCTTTCATTGTTAGTCCAAATCCCCATCCGAACATAGGAAACCAAAACCACTGGAATTGTGAACTATAACTGAGGTTAATGAAGATAAGAAAGGGAATTACCACGCAATAGGATATCAGACTCGTGTAAAATTTTCTTAGTTCATCCACTTGTCGTTTTGCTTTGTAGTAAGCATTTTCTGCATCGTAATTTGTGTTTTCCATGATTGTAGTTTGTTTAGTTAGTATTGGTAATTTGACTGTAAATGTTTCTTCGTTTTGTTCTATCGCAACTTTTCTATCGGTAATAATATCGTAACGACTAACAATATTTTGAATTCCAACGCCTTGCCCTTCTTGTAATACGGCTTTCTTTTGAAAATTATTTTGAATTACCAACACATCGTTTTCGATATAAATTTTTATGTGTAATGGTTTTTGTTCGCTAATAATATTGTGTTTTACGGCATTTTCTAATAGTAATTGCAAAGAAAGCGGTACCACTTTGGCTTGAGAATCTAAGTTTTCTATTAGCACTTCGTAGGTCAAGCTGTTTTCGAAACGCATTTGCAACAAATTCATGTAGGTTTTTGCAAAAGCCAATTCTTCTTCAATTGGAACCAAGTCTTTGTCTTTTTGTTCTAAAACGTAGCGGTATACTTTTGATAATGAAGTTGTAAACCGTTGTGCATTTTCGGGATTTTCTTCAATTAAGGAACTCAAAACATTCAGACTATTGAAAAGAAAATGTGGATCGATTTGGTTTTTTAGCGTTTCAAATTTGGCAGAAGCTGTTCCGGCAATGATTTTTTGCTCTTGAACTTTGCGGTCTTGCTTTTTGATAATTAATAGAATTACCTTATAAATCCAATATGAAACAAATAGCGAAGCGACTAACCAAATAAACTGGCGCATCATTATTATATTCCAACTTTCGATATTTAGCCATTCTCTTTTCATAAGTGTTTTAATTTGATACAAATGTAATTCGGATGTTGAAGATACCGATTTATTATTTACTGAATTGTCGGATTTATAGGATGAATTGTAAAAACAGACCGAAATCGTACTTTCTCACAACTTTTTAGCCCAGATAGAAGGGAAAATCCCGCTTTATTGCGCGAAAGCAGCAAAAAAGCGGATTTGGAATGATAGCCGGATTAGCTCCTAAAAAAAATCTTATTAACAAAACGGAATTGGGAAATCTAAAATCTAAAATTAAATTTTACCTTTGTTACTTCACAAAAATTAACAATATGGTTTATAAATTTAGAGTAATTTTAGACGCAGAAGAGGACATTTTTAGAGACATTGCGATACTTGCGGAGGATACTTTGGAGGATTTGCACAATGCGATTTTCAATTCTTTTGGGTTTGACGGTATGGAAGTTGCTTCGTTTTATACGTGTGACGACACTTGGAATCAGGAGGATGAGATTCCGATGTTTGATGCTGGAGATGTTCCGGGCGAGCAAAAAACGATGAGTGATTATCAATTGTCGGATTTGTTAGACCAGCAAAATACTAAGATTATATATGTTTATGATTTTATAAATATGTGGACTTTTCTTGTGGAATTGGCTGCTGTTGAAGAACAAATTGCTGGAAATTTCTATCCTGAAACTTTGTTTTCGCATGGAGAAATGCCCGATGAAGCTATGGAAAAAAACTTTGAAGCCGATATGCACGATGATATCTATGGGGAATTTGAAGATGATTTAGACGAAGATGATTTGGATATGTTCAGCGGGGACGATAGTTTTGAGGATTACGGATCGGAAGAGAATTGGTAATTTCCAAAGGTTCAAAGTTAGCAAGTTACAAAGGTTCAAAGGTTTTGAGTTATAATTAATAAATTTACTTATGAGCACATTTAGAGATTTGTTGATTTGGCAAAAATCTATGACTATTGTAACTGAAATATACAAACTTACCAGTTTGTTCCCTAAAGAAGAAAATTTTGGTTTAACATCTCAAATTAGAAGAAGTGCCATTTCTATTCCAAGTAATATCGCTGAAGGTTACGGTAGAGATGGGAAAAACGATTATTTAAAATTTTTAAATATTGGGATTTCTTCCCTTTTTGAAATGTAAACCCAATTAGAAATAGCCTACAATTTAAAATATATAAACTAAATACAATTTAATAAAACAAACGGAGAAAGTAAAGAAATAGAAAGAATGTTATGCTCATTTATTCGAAAAATAAAAGAAAGAGACTAATTTTTCATTAACTATATAACCTTTGAGCCTTTGTTCCTAAGCAACTTAGAACCTAATAATAAAAATGATAAACCTATATAACACTCACATCGAAACGCTTTCTATTCACAGAGTTGGAAATAAAAGCAGAAACGAAGCCTTGTTTTTGTCGGAACAACCCTTTAATTTGAATGACGAAATTGTGCCTTTGATGAAAGAATATTTCTTCAGACCTTTTAGAGAAAAAGAAGAAAACTATTTTCAATTTGCCCATGAAGTGGATTTGGATTACAATGAAATGTTCAAGTTTGCTACAGAGGTTTTTGACAATCCAAGTAATTTACATGCAGTTTCAAAGAAAATTACGAACCATTTATTTGAGCAATCAAATCATCCGCATATTAAAAATGGGGAAGTTTATGTGACGTATTTGACGAATATCAACATTGACAATAATGTAGTTGATGCGATTGGGATTTTCAAAAGTGAGTTGCAATCCGACTTTTTACAGTTTGAAGAAAAAGGAACTGCCTTAGAAATGATTTTGCAACAGGGAATAAACCTCAGCAAATTAGACAAAGGTTGTTTGATTTTCAATTATAAAAAAGAAGAAGGTTATAAAATATTGACGGTGGATAGCAATCGCTATGATGCGAGATATTGGCTGGAACATTTCCTTTCGGTTGATGCTTTTCAAGATGAGAATTTTATCACCAAGAAATACTTGAAATTTTGTCAGAATTTTGCCAAAGACGTTGTTTTTCCTGCTGAGGATAAAAAAGAGGAAGTTATGTTTATGAACCGCTCGGTGAATTATTTTGCAAAAAATGATCAATTTGAAGAAAATAATTTCTTGAATGAAGTTTTGGATAATCCTGATTTGATTCCAGAATTTAAAAATTATAAAGTTGATAAAGGCGAGAAGTACAGCATTGAAGACATTACGACATTTCCAATTGCAAATGCAGCAGTTTCTGACGCCCGAAAATCCATTAAAAACGTAATTAAATTAGACACACATATTCAAATAAAAATGGATTTCATTA